>JBJTRZ010000581.1:0-12317 GCA_046076415.1 Armatimonadota bacterium | reverse complement strand
CGAAGCCGGCAAGGCGGCGAACCGTATCCTGCGCGATCGCTGTCTGGCATGCCACACGGGCGCCGCGGCATCCGGCAAACTCGACCTATCCTCGCGCGCGGGGCTGCTGCGCGGCGGCGCCTCGGGCGCCGTGCTCGACCGGGTGGACCCTTCGAAGGGACGATTTCTCAAAGCCGTTCGCCACGAGGGACTGCGTATGCCTCCGCAAGGGCGCATTCCGCAGGCGGAAATCGATATCCTCGCCAAATGGGTGGTGGCCGGAGTGCCGTTCCCGGCCAACGCCTCGAGCCCCGTCGCCACGAGGAAGGGGCCTCCGGTTGTCGACGATGCCGCCCGACGATTTTGGTCGTTTCGACCCGTCGCGCGGCCCATGGTGCCGTCCGTCCGGTCGTCCGCGTGGGTGCGCAACCCCATCGATGCATTCGTCCTCGGCCGACTGGAGAAGGCCGGATTGCGCCCAGCCCCGGAAGCATCCCGGACGGCCCTGCTGCGGCGAGTCGCCTACGACTTGACCGGCTTGCCCCCGACCGTGGAGGAAACCGAGGCGTTCCTGGCCGATCGTCGCCCGGACGCCTACGAGCGTGTGGTCGATCGACTGTTGGCGTCCCCGCGCTACGGCGAGCGCTGGGCCCGCCGGTGGCTCGACCTCGTGCGCTACGCCGAAACGAATTCGTTCGAACGCGACGGTGACAAGCCCGAGGTTTGGCGCTATCGCGACTGGGTGGTCGAGGCACTCAACGCCGACATGCCCTACGACCGATTCCTGACCTTGCAACTCGCGGGCGATGAATGGCCCGGGGCCGGCAAGGACGGGCTGATCGCCACCGGCTACTATCGACTTGGTCAATGGGACGACGAACCCGTCGACCCGCTGCAAGCCAAGTACGACGAACTCGACGACATCGTCACGACGACTTCGCAGACCATGCTCGGCCTGACCGTCAACTGCGCTCGTTGCCACGACCACAAGATCGATCCGATTCCCACGGCCGACTATTACCGATTGGTCGCGTTCTTCGACAATATCAACCGCTACGGACTGCGTGGACACGAATCCGTGGTCGAGCGCTCGCTCCGACCGATCTCGGATGATGCGGAAAAGGAGCGACATCGGCGCGAATCCGAGGCGTGGCGGGAACGCCTGCGCGCGATCGATGCCGAACTTGCCGCCACCGAGCGCGTCGTCCAACCCACGTTCCAACCCGTCGAAAAACAGGAGTTCCGCGACGAATTCAAACGTCCCGGCCTGTTGCGCTTGCGGGTTCCGTCCGTGCTTTCCCCCGAGCGCTTCGCACGCTACGAGGAGGTGTTCAAGGAACGAGAAGCGGTGCGGCGCACCCCTCCGCGCGGACTGGAAATGGCCCTCTGCGTCACGGAACCGGGGCCGGTTGCGCCGGTCACCCGCATCCTGATGCGCGGCAATTCCTCCTCGCCGGGAGCGCCCGTCCAGCCCGGCACCCCCTCCGTTTTGTCGGTTTTGGAACCGCCGATCGATCCGGTGCCCACCGCCACCACGACCGGCCTCCGTTCGGAGTTCGCCCGATGGGTGACGAGCCCCGCCAATCCGTTGACCGCCCGTGTGATGGCCAACCGACTCTTCCAGTTCCACTTCGGGCGCGGCATCGTGCGCAGCTCGTCCAACTTTGGAAACATGGGCACGCCGCCGACGCACCCGGAACTCCTCGACTGGCTGGCTTCCGAGTTCGTCGCACGAGGGTGGTCGCTCAAACGCATGCACCGCCTCATGGTCACCAGCAGCACCTATCGCATGGCGTCCTCGGCAAACAAGTTGGCGTTGAAGAAAGACCCCGAGAACGACCTCCTCTGGCGCTTCGACATGCGACGGCTCGAGGCGGAAGAGGTCCGCGATTCGATTCTCGCGGTGTGCGGAAACCTCAACCCGGCGATGGGCGGACCGAGCGTGTTCGCTCCCATCCCCGACGAGGTGCTCGCCGGACAAAGCGTGCCGGGAGCCGGCTGGGGCACGTCCTCCCCCGAAGAGGCGGCCCGGCGCACGATCTACGTCAAAATCAAGCGGAGCCTCGTACTGCCGATCCTCGCCAGTTTCGATGGAGCCGACACCGATTTCACCTGCCCGGTCCGCAACGCCACGGTGGTTCCGACCCAGGCCTTGTCGCTGCTGAACAGCAAATTCGTCAACGAGCAGGCCGGGATACTCGCCCGCAACGCTCGTGCGGCGGCACCGGACCGGTCGAACCGTGTCCGATGGATCCTCCGGCGCGTCCTCCAACGCAATCCCAACGCCAAGGAACTCGCTCGGGGCATCCGCCTGATCGAAGACCTTGTGGCACGCGATCGCATGGACGAGGACGCCGCGACGACGTCCTTCTGCCTCGTGGCGCTCAACCTCAACGAATTCCTCTACCTCGACTGAAAACTCGGAGACTGCACTACACCATGTCCAGGAACTTTTGCGGACGGACGCGGCGCCAATTCCTCTGGGAGGCGGGTTCGGGATTCGCGGGATTGGCCCTCTCGGGCATGCTCGACTCCGAGTTCTTCGCGCGACAGGCTCTGGCGGCCGACGGGCGGTCTCCATGGCGTAACCCGCTGGCGCCCAAGCAACCCCATTTCAAGGCCAAGGCGAAATCGGTCATATTCCTCTACATGTACGGTGGCCCCAGCCAGATCGACACCTTCGATTACAAACCGGACATGTACGGTCGGGACAACCAAACGATCCAGGTGAAAACCTTCGGTCGAGGCGGACACCGCAATGTGGGCCGCATCGTGGAACCCCGCTGGAGATTCAAACAGTACGGCGCCTGCGGCAAATGGGTTTCCGATCTGTTTCCCAATCTCGCCAACCACGTCGACGACATCGCGTTCGTGCACTCCATGACCGCGGATTCGCCGATCCATGGCTCGGCAATGCTGCAGATGAACAGCGGCAAAATCCTATCGGGGAGCCCGTGCATCGGATCCTGGGTCAATTACGGGCTCGGCACGGTCAACGAAAACCTTCCGGGGTTCGTCGTCATGTTGGATCCGCGGGGAGGGCCGATCAGTGGCCCCAAGAACTGGTCCGCGGGCTACATGCCGGCCAGCTACCAAGCCACCGTGATCGCCGCCACCGACAACCCGGTGCTCGACCTTCGCCGCCCCGAAACGTTGCGGCCGGAGGCGCAGCGCCGCTTGCTCGACACGCTCCGCGAATACAACGAGGAACACGATCTGCCAAGAGGCGACAACAGCAATCTGCGCGCGCGCATCGCCAGCTACGAACTCGCCTACAAAATGCAATCTTCGGCCCCCGAAGCGACCAACCTCGACGCCGAACCCGAGCATGTGAAGCGCCTCTACGGTCTCGACGATCCCGTGGCCGCTCCGTTCGGGCGACAATGCCTGATGGCGCGCCGCCTGGTGGAACGCGGTGTCCGGTTCATCCAAATCTACTCCGGCGGCAATCACAACGATGCCAACTGGGATGCGCATGGAGATCTGAAAATGAACCACGATCTCCACGCCCAGGAAACAGATCGCCCCATTGCCGGACTGCTGGCCGATCTCAAGCAACGCGGGCTGCTCGAGAGCACCCTCATCATCTGGGGCGGCGAGTTCGGTCGGCAACCCGTCGCGGAATACGAGCGGGGCACGGGACGCGATCACAACGCCTACGGGTTCACCTGCTGGATGGCCGGTGGGGGAATCAAGGGCGGAATCAGCGTTGGAAGCACCGATGAATTGGGCGCGAAGGCGGTCGATCGACCACTGCAGGTCAAGCACCTCCACGCCACGGTGCTCAATCAACTCGGGTTCGACCCGAATCGTCTCTCGTTCTTCTACGCCGGCCTCGACCAAAAACTGGTCGGAGTCGAGCACACGGAGCCGATCCTCGATTTGGTCGGCTAGGAGTTTCCCCAATGCACCGAGTCATCGCCCAGGATCGCGGCACGATCGCACAGTTCGATCGCGGCGGCAAATTGGAATGGAAGGCGCCCTGTTCGGGAGTCGCCCACGACCTGCATGTTCTGGAGGAGGGCGTGGTCCTCACCCAGACCAATTCATCGAACGTTGTCGAGATGGATCGAACCGGGCGCATCCTGTGGCAGTACGAGGCCCGTCCCAAGGCGCCCTACGCGGATCGCGTGGAAATCCATGGATTTCAGCGGATCGGTCGGGGAGTGACGATGATCGCCGAAACCGGCAACAAGCGGATCGTCGAAGTCGACCGGTCGGGCAAGGTGTTGCGGGAAGTGCCGCTCACCATCGAGAATCCGAACTGGCATCGCGATACCCGCCTTGCACGGAAACTCCGCTCCGGCAACTATCTGGTGTGCCACGAAGGCGACGGCGCCGTGCGCGAATACGACCCGCAAGGCAACGTCGTCTGGTCGTATCGCCTCGATCTCAATGGACAACCCCGGACCCCCGGCCACGACGGGCATGGTGTTGAAGTTTTCGGCGCGATGCGCCTGCGAAACGGCAACACCCTCATCGCCGGTGGCAACAACAACCGCGTATTCGAAGTCGATCGATCCGGCAGAACCGTATGGAGCGTCGAACGCGACGAATTGGTCGACACGGACGGTCGCCGCATCCATTTGTGCTGGGTGACCACGGTGCACATGCTCCGCAACGGCAATATTGTCTTCGGCAACTGCCACGCCGGCCCCGACAATCCCCAAGTCATCGAAGTGACCCGCGCGAAGAAAGTCGTTTGGTCGTTCCGAAATTGGGATGTCTTCGGCAACGATACGGTCACCGGTCACGTGCTCGAGCCCAACATTTCCGGCTGACCTCGATCGCGACGCAAAACAACGCCCGGGGAGGAAACCCTCCCGGGCGTTTTTCGTGTTTTCGAGGCCCGCCAGCCGGTGGGGGGCGTTACGGCTTGCCGAGCAATGTCACCTGAACGAAGTCGTGGATCAGGAAGTACATACGACCGATAAGCAGCGACATACGGGCCATGATCGTGTTGCCGAAGATGGCGCCGAAGGCCACCATCAACGTGTACCGGCCGAACCGGCTCACGCCGCGAATCGCCTTGCCCTTCTGCTCGAACGAGAAGAAGAAGTAGGTCATCACCGCGATCAGAATCACGATGAAAAGCAGGTTGTTGGCCGCGGCGGAGTATTTCGTCAGCGCGTAGGCTCCCGGTGCGGACGCTTCGGGAAGATTCACCAGCGCCTTCGTGGACGCCAGTTTGAGCTTGGGGAAGTAGTCGGCCGCGAAGGCTTGGAATGTCTGCCCCGCGATCGCGCCGAAGAACAACCCGAATATGACCCGGCTCATCCACGCGTTACGCCGCGAATACACCATGTAGAAGAGAAGACCCGCAGGGAAGGCGGCCGCCCACCAGAATTTGCCCTCCTTGAACATCGGCTCCCACCATTGGGGCTTTAGCACATCGTTCCAGGTGGTCGAAACCGTGTATCCGGCCGCAAGTCCGAGATAGACGTGTTCGAAGAAGCGGAATACCTTGTTTTCCCGGTAGAGGATCGAATAGATGCCGAGCGTGCAGGCCACGCCCAGCAGCACGACGATCTTGGCGATGCTGGCTTCCGACATGGTCAGCGACCCTCCCTGCGGCGACGTTCCGCGAACATCCCGACATTGCCAAGAACGATCAGGGCGATGATCAGGACATGGGAATAGGACAGCGATGCCGATGCCTGGGTACCGAAACCGGCTTCGGAGAGGCGGGCTTCGTACTCGCTCGCCCCCTTGAGACCCACCAGCATGCCTTGCAGCTGGCCGGAGTCGAGGTACGGATAGGCCTCGCTGGCCATCACCGAGGTCGGGCAATAGAGCGTCGGGATCGGGGTCTTGCCCGCCCGCTGGAAAAACTGGATCCAGACCGGCAACGTGTTGGATGCGGCCACTTCGATGATCAGCCCGATGTCCTCGGTGGTTCGCACTCCGCGCATCACCGGAATGTCTTCGAGCTTGGTGCCCTTGACATCGTTGCGGATGGTTCCGGGAATGTCGTTCACGGCCGCTTTGAGGAGGGGTTGGATGGCCGCGGCGGGACGGTAACCCCAGTTCACCCAATTCTCGCCGTATTTGTAGTTGAAACGGGCCGAGATTTTCTCCGCCGCCTTGCCCCCGAGTGCCCGCCCCTGGGGGTCGTTGAAGGCAAAGATCGCGAAGCGCATGCCGCGTTTGCAAATGTGCGTCAGGAACGCCTCCGTCTGGCTGAGGTTCTCCGCCAAGGTTCCCGAACCGAAGTTGCAGGAAACGATGACCAACTTGTCCTTGCGCGTCGGGTCGGAGGCGATTTCCTCGATCGTGTCGTGGAACTTCAGCGTGGTGGGCGTGACGGCGGGTTTGGGAAGGGGAACTCCCTTCACCACGAGGGGAAAGGAAACGGTGACCGCGAGCAACGCGTACAGCACCCGCCGGTCGAGATTCTGGAGTTTCACAGTTCCTCCTCGAAGTACGATCCCCGCTCGAGGCTGAGCCAGAGGCGAAGCGCCGTCGCCAGCACCCCGATGCCCAAACCGAAATCGATCGCGAGGATCGCGGGGGAGTTCACCTTGGTGAGCACCCAGGATTGCAGATTCGTGATCCGGAAGTTGGCCGCGAAACCCTCGTTGGGAACCCATGCCGTGAGGGCTTGCCCCACGGCGACATTCCCCAGCATGATCACCGCGGCGGACACCAAAAGGATGGTCGCTTCCGCGGATCGGATGCGGAAGGCCCGGTAGGCGGCCGACACGATGTAGAAGGCGATGATGCTGAACATCGTGGCGTCGAGCGACTTGAGCATTCCCTCGTACAGGAACTTGTCCATCGTCCCGAAAAGGGAATCCGCGCCTTTGGCCTCCTTGCCGATGTGGGCGAACGCCATCGCGAACGCCGCGATCAGCAACGCCAAGGAATTGCCCCAACCCGGTCGTTGTCGAATCACGCTTCGAAAGTGCAGGGAACCGAGGGAATAGACACCGAGACCAAGCGCGAACGCTTGGAGGACGGTGGTCATGTCCGAGAACGGTTTGGTGTAGGGCGTCAGGAAGTTCTCGTCGCCCTTGTCCGGCACGGCGTGGGTTGGCCAGAAGAACTCGAGCGCGTAGAAGAGGCCCGCCAGGAAAGTCACCCCCACGATGAGCGGGCGACGCAGACGGTTCGGCGTGAACGATAGCGCGACGAGCGCGGCGATCGCGACAAGCAGGGTACCGAAAATATGCAGGTGCAGATCGCTGCCTTGCCGCGGCGTGAAAAGGCTGCCCATGTCAGTCGCCCTTCTCCTGTTTCTCGAAGTAGGCGCCCAGCGACGGCAGTTGCTTGTCGCCGAACAGGCGTTCGAAAACGGGGCTCTTGAACGCGGTCGCGAGCACGCCCAAGACGATGATCGCCAACATGCCCATCTTCACGCGATCCTGCCCGACGATCGATCCCAACAACGTGGGCTGTCGGGTGAGGTAGGCCGTAGCCGCATAGTATTCGTCGCCGATGATCACGTAGTCGCAGGCGGCGATGAAGAAGGGGATTTGCGTGGTGGATGGCGTTCCCGCCACTTGGATCGCACCCACTTGGTTTGCGTTCTCCGCCATGATCAGCGATTCGGCGAAGAAGGTGCCGAAAAGGAATGTCGCCGCGAATTTCTCACGCTGGATCATCCCCGCCACGCCCGCCGCGTAGGCGAACTGTTGGTTCGACAAGTACCGAACATCGTCCGGCGAGTAGGCATCGCTGCGGCCCGCTTGGTTGTAGGCGTTGGAAATGGCGTCCTCGGCCACCGGCAGAAATGCGGGGTCGTAGATCGGTAGCTGTACCCGCGTGCCGTACCTCGCCGCCGCCGACGCGACATTGGTGCAGATCGCGAGGGCTTGGAGCGTGATGACGTCTATGCTGCCGAGTCCCGTGGAAAGGAGCACGCCGCGCCCCATCTCCACCGCGCGCCCCACGGCCTCGTCGATGGCGGTGAGGCCGGAGATTCGTCGAATGAAAAGGGGCCGCCCCCGCTGGGCGGCGACAATGATCCACACGATGACCGCGGATGCGGCCAACAGTAGGATCCGTGCGGGCCAAGTAGCATGGTTCATGGCTGATTTCCGTCGGGGTGCGCCCCGAGGGGCGCGTTCGCAGCGGCGGCGTCCTCGATACGCCGGATGAGTTCCTCGATTCCGCCCGGAGCGGAAACCAAGTTTGCAATCGATTCGAGCCGGCCCGCGCCGAGCAACGGCGCGAGCAGGGGAGTGGCCGCCACAATCCCGTTTCCAACGATAGAGCCGACGGGGCGATGCATCTCGAGCGCAAGGATCGCGGGGACCGTCAGCCCGCGTCGATTCACCCAATCGACCACGTCGCGAGCGGTCCGATCCCATTCGGGATCCTCGACCTTGGCATCCACAACGGCCAGTCGGGCGTCACCCACGGGGCGCATCCTCCGCGCCAAGCATTTCGACACCGGTGGCGCGACGAGTGGAAATTGGGGCGCGATGACGGCCGATCTCGGCTTCGACGCGGTCGCGCAGGGCAATCGGGACCTGCAATCGAATCCCCCTGAACGCGTCGAGGCGTGTGGGGCGTGCGAAGGGCGATGCGAAGTAGCCGTCGGAGCCGCGCGTTAGGCGGCGCACCCGATCCCACGGAAGATGCAGCCGCTGGAACCATCCGCACTGGGCATGGAGGCCGTCCGATCCCACGCGATAGCGGATCGGGAACAGGTACTCGGCGAGCGCGGACGTCAAAGCGACCACCGGCAGGAAGAGGCCGGTCGGCTCCGGGAAGAGCCGCAACCACAGCCACAACGCGGTGGCGTAGCCCGCGATCACCAATGCCATTCCACGCGGGGACTCGCGCATCCGGTGCACGGTCCATTCGACCCCGGAAACCGTGTCGCCGGGGTGGGGAATTGGCCGGGGGGCTGCGTTGTCCGCGAGGTCGCACACGTCGTGCGATTATAGACGCGGCGTCCCTCGAAGTCAACCGAATACCGCACCCGGAGGGAGACGGTAAGATGCTCCGTGGCGACGCGCTCCGTGGTTGTATTGGGATCCACCGGATCCATTGGTACGCAGACCCTCGATGTGGTCCGCCGAGCGGGTCCGGATCGGGCGCGCATCGTCGGGCTCGCCGCGGGCGCCAACGCGGATTTGCTGGATCGGCAAGTGCGGGAGACCGGTTGCCGGCATTCGGCCTTGGTTTCCCGCGACGGCGCATCGCGACTCGTCGACCTCGCCACGCTGCCCGAAGCCAATACCGTCGTCGTGGCCGTCAATGGTGCCGCAGGTCTCGAAGCCGTCGTCGCCGCATGCAAGGCGGGGAAACGTATCTGCATCGCCACGAAGGAAGTGCTGGTCGCCGCGGGGGATCTGGTGGTCGACCTCGCGCGCCGACATGGCGCCACCCTCCTTCCCGTCGATTCGGAACATTCGGCGATCTTCCAGTGCCTCGCGGGCTACGACGCGGCCGACGTGCGTGCGTTGCACCTGACCGCCTCCGGTGGCCCCTTCCGAACGTGGAACCGCGAGCGCATCGCGTGCGCCACGCGGGAGGAGGCGCTCGATCATCCCACGTGGCGGATGGGCGGCAAGATCACCATCGATTCCGCGTCCCTGATGAACAAGGGGCTCGAGGTGATCGAAGCCTGTCGACTGTTCGGCTTCGACGAGCGGGATGTCCACGTGGTGGTCCACCCCCAATCCATCATCCACTCGTTCGTGGAATTCAACGATGGTGCGCTGCTGGCGCAATTGGGACTCCCCGACATGCGTTTGCCGATTCAGGTGGCGCTGTTCCACCCGGAGAAACCGGATCTCGAGGTGCCTCGCATCGAGCCGACCCGGATGGCCGATCTCACGTTCGAACCGCCCGACGTGGAAAAATTTCCATGCCTTAGGCTCGCCCGGGAGGCCGTGCGAGCCGGAGGCACCATGCCCGCCGTGCTCAATGCGGCGAACGAGGAAGCCGTGGCGGCATTCCTCGCCGGCGAAGTGCCGTTCGGCACGATTCCCGCATGGGTGGAGGATGCCATGGCGAATATCGAATCGGCGCCCGCCGACACGCTCGAAGTGGTTCTGGAGGCCGACACGGCTGCGCGCCGACATATTGCGCGGCTGCGGAACCGAAACCGCGTCGAGGGAGTAGATCGAATCATATGACTTCGCTTTGGTCCACCGTCACCGGCCTCCCGTTCTGGGACGCGGTCTTCTCCTTCGCGGTGACGTTTGCCATTTTGGTGATCGTGCACGAACTGGGGCACTACCTGGCGGCCCGGTTCCACCGCATGCCGGTGGAGGAGTTCGCCGTGGGTTTCGGCCGCAAGGTGGCGGTGCTCATGCGGCGCGGAACCACGGAGTACACGCTGCGCGCGCTGCCCCTTGGGGGCTTCGTTCGGGTCCGGGGCATGGAATTTGAAAACGAGGCCGATCCGGTCGAAGGCGAGGATGGCTTCAATCGTCGCCCGGTGCACCAACGATTCGGCGTGATCGTGGCCGGTCCGCTCGCGAGCCTGCTGCTCGGATACTTGGCGTTCGTGGTGCTTTTCATGGTCTTCGGAACGCCGACCGGCCGGGTACGGTTGGAAACGGTCGTTGCAGGAAAGCCGGCGGAGCGCGCGGGCCTCCGCGCGGGCGACGTGGTCGTTGCCGTCAATGGCGAATCCGTGGACCCGATGGCCATGGTGACCGCGATCGAGCGCTCTCCCGGAAAGGCGGTGCGCCTCGAGATCGAACGGTCCGGGGCCCGGCAAATGGTAGAGGTGGTCCCGGACGCCGTGCCGTCCGGCAAGGAATCCGTGGGCAAGATCGGCGTGGGTCCGGGAACGGAAATGCGCCCCTCGGGGTTGGGGGCGGCCGCACGCGAGGCGCTCCGGGCCACGGGCCGGTACTTCTCGATGCTTGGAAACATCGTCCGTTCGGGCCGCGCCAAGGAGGCCGTCGGTGGACCGGTGGGTATCGCGCGGACCTTCTACGACACGGCCGGGAGTGGCATGGAGACGCGCCTGCAACTCATGGGGAGTCTTTCGCTGTCCCTGTTCCTATTCAACGTGCTCCCGATACCCGTGCTCGACGGCGGTCAAATGATGCTGTTGATCGTGGAGGCCATCCGGCGGCGGAAGCTCTCGGCCGACACGATGCACCGGGTCCATGCGGCGGGCCTGGCGGTGATCGGAACCCTGTTCGTCCTGGTGATGTTCAACGATCTCACCCGCTGGGCGGGACGACACTAGGTCAGAGCCAGACGACGCCGATATCGGGGTGGGCGACCGAGACGGCTTCCACGATTTCCTCGCGGGTGACGTTCCCGTCGAGCCGAATAATCACGACCATTCCGCGGCGAACGGGCGTGTCAGGCGCGAGCGGTGCGGTGGCGGACTCGAGCTCCAAGGAGAGGATGGTGGCCCCGGCTCCCGTGAGCGCCGACATCACGCGCGCCGTCGCTCCCGGCAATTGCGGCACGCTGAGCAGCAAGGTCGCCTCGGGATTCGTGCGACGAATCCAGTGCTCGACACGCTTTCCCGCTTCCAAGGTGAAAAGCACGATGGCGGTGGCCACGCCCGCGAGGACCGCGTTGACGCCGCCGGCTCCCACGGCGATGCCGATTCCCGCCACCGCCCAGATCGAAGCGGCCGTCGTGAGTCCGCGGACCGATGGGCCGCGACGCAAGATAACTCCAGCACCCAGGAATCCGATGCCGGTGACGACTTGAGCGGCGATGCGCGCCGGGTCTCCCCCGGGAAAACGAACCAGCGAAAGCAGGCAACTCCCAACGGCCACCAGAATGTGGGTCCGCAACCCCGCGGGTCGTGCCTGGGCTTCGCGCTGCCAACCGATCATACTGCCCAGGAAGGCGGCGAGCGCGAGCAGGAACGCATCGACTCCGAGTCGGTCCCAGCCCGCGGTAAGGATCATTCGGATCGGATTTCGGCCTTGAGGCGCGCGACCATGTCTGCGATCGCTTCGGGAGCATCGTCCACCGGGATGGCCCGTGTCGATGCCGGATCACGGCGCAGCCGGACCTCGACTTCCCCTTGGGCGAGCCCTTTTCCAACCACGACCCGCACGGGATAGCCCACCAAATCGGCATCCTTGAATTTCACACCGGGGCGTTCGTCACGGTCGTCGTAGGCGGCATCTATGCCCCGCGCGCGCAGGGCGGAGTAGAGTGCCTCCCCGGCGGTCCGCTGCGCTTCGTCCTGAGCCGCCGCGACGATCACGACCACCTCGAACGGAGCAATCGATGCCGGCCAAACGATCCCATCCGCGTCGTGGCTCGACTCGATCACCGCCGCCAACGTTCGGCTCATGCCAATGCCGTAGCAACCCATGAGCAACGGGACGCTGGCGCCGCTCTCGTCAGTGAATCCCGCCCCAATCGCATTGGAGTATTTGTCTACCAGTTTGAAG
>JBJTRZ010000580.1:0-11718 GCA_046076415.1 Armatimonadota bacterium | reverse complement strand
CGCCGGACTGCCCGTCTTTTCCGGAGGAGGATCCGGCCCCACCCATCTGGTCGGTCCCACCGGAGGTTATCTCGTCGGGTTCATGCTGTCGGCCATGAGCGCGGGTTGGCTCGCGGAACGGGGCTGGGACCGCACTCCGGCGAAAGCCGCCATGGCGATGCTCCTGTCCAGCGTTTGGGTTTTTCTGCTCGGGGCTGGATTCCTCGCGCTCCATGTCGGGGGACCCGCCCGCGCATTCCAGCTCGGCGTACTGCCGTTCCTGCCCGGCGACGTCCTCAAGACGGCCATCGCAACCGCACTCCTGCCGTGCGTTCGCCCGCGCATCGCCCCGCGCCAGAGCCGGTGACCGCGCAAAATCTGGCGGAGCGCTTGGCGGAAACCGCCGAGGAACTGGTGGCCACGTCCACCCCGGAATCCCGCACCCACCGCATCGACGTGCTTGCAGAATGGCTCGCCACCTTGCTCGCATCCGACGCCCCGGACGCGGTTCCGCGCCTATTGGCTTTGGAGGATCCCGACACGGGCGCCCCCGTCGAGGAAGTGACCGGTACGGCCCGCCTCCGCATTCACGTGGAGCGCGACGGAGAAACCGGTGCGACGGACCGATTGCTCGTCCGCAGCATGACGCAACTCACACGGCGAAGATGAACTTGAGCATGCCCAAACTGCGGAACGTACGCGCATTGGGATCACCGATCAGCAGGTAGACTTCGGTGCCCTTCTCCCCGGCGTTACGGAACGAAACGTAGCCGTTCAGGGAAGGCTTTTCACCCGGTCGGTTCTGCAGGACGATCCGTCCCCCAACCGACTTCTCCCGGTTGATGAGGTAGTTCGTGGTCAGGATCTGTTGCCTCGTCCACCCATCGAGCTGCTGCAATCCACCGGCGTAGATCAAGTCCAGCCGATTTCCAAATCGGAACGAGAACTTCGGACCAAATGCCTGATAGGCCGAGCCCGCGCGCGTTCCGGTGTCGTATTGGATTCCCAATTGCCGGAAGCGGTTCGTGGCGCCGGAAGTGATTTCCGTCCCGATGGTGCGGTCGAGTTGGTTCTCGAACGCCGAGTAGGTGCCATTGATGCCGAAACGCCAGTCGGAGCGGGTCTCGAACGCAAATCCCGCGTCCCCTCCTCGCTGGAATGGTTTTCCGTCGTAGCGCCACGTCAACGACGGCACCGTGTACACATTGACGGAACGCCACTTGCCCCGGCGCCACTCCTTGTTGAACATCGAAAATCCGCGCAGCCCGCGGAAGTTGGTGAACCAAGTCAGGCCGTGCGGGTTGCGGAAATCCGGTGCCACGTCGAGGTATTGGATCGACGTGAAATGGTTGCCGTTGTAGAACTCGACATTGGCTTGGCTCGCGGAGCCTCCTGCATTGGTTCCACCGGAGCCGATCAATTGCCAGTTCGTACCGATGTTGCCATGGCGCAATTTGCCAAGGAACGCAACGATACCCGAGTGGTCTCCGGCGATCGCATTTTCGGTGCGGTTCGCGTACAGGCCGATCTGGTCGGTCGCCGACAAGTCGCGCCGGTACCGCAGCACGGTATCGGCGCGGTTTCCGAAGTCGGCGGTGGCGAGCACTCCGATCGAGTCGCGCGGGGTGAGTTTGCCAAATGCCTTCGCGCCGGCGTCGAACAATCCGATGCGATTCGAATAGAACAGCGGCCCGATCGAGTAATAGCTGCCCGCCTCGAAGTAGTCGCCTCCCTCGAGGAAAAACGGGCGACGTTCGGGAACGAACTGCTCCGAGCGGGAAAACGCGATGTTCTGCACGGCGCCTTCGACCGTCGCGAAGTCGGGATTGATCGACCCCACCACCGTCAGGTCCGGTGTCGCCGTGAAGCGCGCATCGACACCCGTGCGCTCGTGCGCTTGGCCATCGACCACCTTCGGGAGCACATAGGGCAGCAGCGAAAGGCTCGGTTTGAAGCGGGAGCGCGGGGGCACCACGCCGGACCAGCGCCCCTCCTCGGCTTCGAAGTCCTGCAGACCGGTGTAGCTCCACTGCGACTCGATGCGGGTGCGGTACTGGAATCGGACAAAGTTGAGGCCGATGGTGAGGTCCTTGCCTCCCGACGGGTAGTTGAGGGTTGCCCAGGGGATCCGCATCTCGGCGGTCCAGCCGGCATCCGTTCGGCGCGCCGCGGCGTCGAACTCGCCGATCCATTCGGCCTTGCCGGCCCGCCCACCGCCGATCCGAGCGGAACGCGTACCGAGCGGATTCACCGCGAAACGCGCGAAGTCGGTGCGTTTGCCGGTGAGGAACGGGTCGAGCGAAACCTCGACGTAGTCCTCGGTGCCGTTGTTGTCGTCGCCCTGATTCTGGTAACGACTATTGCGCAACGTTTCCCGGCCGATCACCGTTTCCGGTTTGGAATCGCGGCATTCGAACGCGACGTACACGGCGTCGTCGTCGTAGGCGATCCAGGCGACGGTCTGCTCCACCGCTTCCTTGCCGGTCTGGCGGTCGAAGAACGTCTGAACCCGCGACGCGGATTTCCAGATCGGGTCGGACAAGTCGCCGTCGACCGCGACGGGCTTGGCCGCGGCCCGGGTTGCCGCCAAGGGACGGCGCCCCACGGCCTGTGCCCAAACCGCCGAGGAAACCGACAACGAAACGATCAGGCAAACAACGAAGCGAGGAAGAAATTGCATGGGCGGGACGTCCGGGAAGCGCCGATCAGGCTACCATGATCCGCGCACCCCATGCTTGGACGGTCCGCCGTGGGGTTCGGTTCAGTCGTCGCCGGATCGATCGAAGAGCGAAAGGATCCGCGACCGCAGGTCCCGCGGAGCAGTGACCTGCTCGGCTTTTTCCCGGATAGTGCGCAGCAACGTTTCCTCGAACCGGAACTTGTCGAAGCACCCTTTGCACTGCGTGAGGTGCCGCTGGACAAGGTCCACCTCCGGCTCCTCGAGTTCGCGGCTGAGATATTCGTTGAGGCGTTTGACCGCCTCCTGACACTGGTTGAATTCCAACGGAACTTGGTTGTCGCCCATGGTGCACCGGTTGGATCGGCATGGGCGCCCGGTTCTACCGAGGATTCAGGTCGGAGTAGGCCCAAAGGGCCTTCTGCACCAACCGTCGCCCCCGGGAAAGCCGGGATCGGACCGTACCGATCGGAATGTCTAGGATCTCGCTGATTTCCTGATATGCGAAGTCGTTCAAATCCGCGAGGATGACCGTCTCGCGGTATTCGTCCGGAAGGCGAGCAATCGCCTCCCGGATGGCTTCGACCTGCACCTTGCGCAACACCGCTTCCTCCGGCGTGTCGCCCCCCTCGTGCAAATGGTCGTCCGAGAGCCGGTTGTACAGGTAGAAATCCTCGAGTTCGTCGTAGGATACCCGGTCCGGTTCGCGATGCCGCTTGCGGTAGGAGTTGATGAACAGGTTGGTCAGGATCCGAAACAACCAAGCGCGCGCATTGGTTCCACCGATGAATTGATCCTGGAACTGAAATGCACGGACAAACGTGTCCTGGACCAAGTCGTCGGCGTCCTGCGCATTTCGCGTCATCGACAAGGCCGAACGATACAAGGCGTCGAGGTGCGGCAGCATCTCCTCTTCGAAACGCTTGCGACGGTCCTCTGGCATGTTCATCCCGATTATAACGCACGCGGCGGACGACCTCGAAAAACGACCGATCACCGCATGGGCCCGGCGCACATTTACCGCAGGTTCCCGGCGGGAAAATGTTCAAATTGGTAGGACGTCAGGCCACGCCCGCCCCGTCCTGCTCGTGGCCGACGCAATCGCTTGCGTTTACCGCCCGATCCACTGTCGCGTTCCTTTCGCCAACGCGATTTCGTCGACCGGTCTCTCCCTGGCAACGGAGATTCCCTCGCCAAACGCGACGCGGGTGCCCATGCATGGCCGCACCGTGCGGAGCACTATTCCCCCCAACCTGCCGTGATCGAGGGTTGCGACCACGATGCGGATTCGGGGTTCCGTTGCGGTCGGGCCTGGTCCGGCGCAAGCGACAGGGGGCTCACCGACGCGATGCGGCGGGCGGGGCCGCGTTGGGTGCCAAGTCCGGTGCCCATTTCCGGACCTCCGATACGATCCCCTCGGGATCGCCCCCCACCTCCGCCTCCAAACGCGCCTGCCACAACCACATCGTGGCGATGTGCCTGGCGACGTAGTCGGACGTGACTTCCCCTCCGGAGCGCACACCCGCCAACGGAGGCAGGGGAAATCGCGCGCGCAAGTCCCGATTGCGCCGTACGAGTTGGTCGATCGGGGGCGAATCGCCGGGGGGATCCACGCGAACGAGCATGCCTTCAGGGCTCAGGGACCGCACCTGCAGCCAATCCACTATCTTCCGAGGGTCGTCGCCGCCGGCTTGCGGCAACACCGCGAACGTGGCGCGGAGGGGGCGCCCCGAAAGCGGTCCTTTCAACGCATCGATCAACGCACCGTCGTCGGCCCGGCGACGCGCCTCCTCCGGACCGCATGCATTGGTTGCAACCGGCACGCCGGCGCGGGCAAGCGACCGAGCGTACCAAAGCGACGGTTCCCGTGCGATCACACGCCACCCCACCCGGAGCGCGTCGCGGGAAATCACCAAAACGTCGCGGCGCACGCCGAGCACCTGTTGGGCGTACCACAGCGGAAACGTGTCGTTGTCGCCGGTGGACAGGAGCACGGCGTCGGGCGGGCAGGACCCGAGCTTGGCCATGGCCAACGCGCGCACCGCGGTTGCTTCGTGCAAATCGCAGGCACCGCGATTGACCCCACCCACGACCGCCACGACAACGCTCGTTGCCGCGATCGGCAACAGGCCCCACCCCTGTGGCAACCGACGCGCCACCGCGTCGATACCGTGCGCGATCATCGGCGCGAGCAACACCGTCGGTCCAAGCAGATAGGGCCCGAGATCCTCGATCGCGTAGCCCGTGGTGAACAGGAATGGAATCCCGGCGGCGACGGTGATCCCCCAGCCGACCGGGCGAGCGGTACGAACGAGGACAACCAGCCCGACGAGCACGGCGACGGCCAGCGGTCCGGGAAGGTTGTCGTGCAGCAACGCTGTCGATCGCGCAAAACTTGCCACGCCGGGAGTGGTCAGCCAATCATGGTGCAGGACCGAGGCGGCGTGCCGCACAAGGCCCATCGGGTGGCGAACCGACCCCCAATCCAGCAGCGGAAGCCGCGCGGACCGCCGAACCAATTCCAAATACGTCGCGGGTCCCACCAGCGCTGCGAAGAGTGCGCCGGGGTGCAACGACTTGCGCCAGCCCCGCCCCGCCGCGACCCACAGAATCCCGGGTACCGACAAAAGAAACGTCGTGTGGTGGGTGGCTCCGAGCGAGAGCAGCAGCGCCAGCAGGATTCCTCCACGGGAAGACGGTCGATCCCGCAGACCGATCGCCGTGCCGAGCGCCGCGGCCAACAAGGCGGTGTGCAGGCTGTACACCTCGACCCGCTCGGCCTGGTTCCACGGCCCGCGGGCGACCATGAGCGCCGCACCCGCAACCAGCGATGCACCAACCCCCGCTCCCAATCTTCGGGCATTTCGATAGGTCAACCCCACCGTTGCCGCGGCGGCGAGCGCCACGAGACATCCGATGCGCCACGCGGGCTCTCCCCACGGCAGCATCCGAACGAACCCGGAGGCGACCAGGGTGAAAAGCGGGTATCCCGGCGGATGCGGGACGCCTCCCGCGACGACGGCGGCCGCGATCTCTCCCGAATCCCCGAGGTAAACGGTGGGACAAAGAAACGCGAGGTGGAAGGCGAATGCGACTACGAACGCGCCAAGCGCCACGCAATCGGTCCCGCGCAGCATCTTCCTGCAGCGGACAACGACGTCAGCGACGAGCGTGGACATCGAGGAACACCCGCTCCATGCGGCGCGCGGTGCGCTGAGCGGAAAATCGGGTCGCCATGCGGGCATAGCCGGCCCGGGCGATCGCGTCGGCGCGGGGTCGGTCCGAGAGCAGCCCCCCGATCGCGTCCGCCAAAGCCAAGGAGTCTCCGGCGGTGACCAGAACCCCCGACACGCCATCCTCCACGATTTCCCGCACGCCCCCATCGTTGGCGGCGACCACCGGCACGCCCGCGGCCATCGCCTCGATCACGACCTGACCGAACGGCTCTGGAGAAATCGACGCGTGCACGAAAACATCGAGGGAGCGCATGGTCTCGTGAACCCGTTCCGAAAATCCGGCGAACTCGATGTCATCCACCATTCCCGCGTCCGCGACCGCGGCGCGCAGTTCGCGCTCGTAGTCTTCCTCGCCGAAGAGCGCCGTACCCACGATGATGTACCGGGCAACGATTCCCCGGTCGCGCAACCGGCGCGCAGCATCGACGAAGACATGCTGCCCTTTCCACCGAGCGATCCTCCCGACGATTCCCACCACGGGCGGATCGCCGTGCGGAGGAGCGGGCGCTTCGACAGGCCAAGACCCGCCCCCGGGCGGATCGATCCCCCCGTGCACCACGGTCGCACGCGCCCCCTCGCGCCCCCCGGTCGCGGGTAGCACCCGTTCCAGCGTGCTGGCCGAGTTCGCGACGACATGGCTCGGGAGCCACCCCGCCATCCAGCGCACCGCCCGAACCGCGGGGGCGGGAAGATAGGTCGGGTCGATGTGGTCGCGGATATGCCAGACGACCGGGATGCGCGCCATTCGCCCTGCCAACGCCCCGTAGAACGCCGCCTTGAGGCTGTTGGTATGGATGACATCGATCTTCTGCGCACGGGCGAGGCGGGCGATTCGGACCGAATAGGCAAGCAGGATTCCGACCGCCCGGACCTTGGCCACCACGCGGAAGTCGACGGAATCCTTCCGGATTTCCCGCAGGTCCGCCGACATGGGTTCGACCTCGACCGCCACGCCGGAGGACGCGAGCGCGGCGTGCAGCGGCCCGTCTTCGGCAAGCACCACCATCGGCCGCACCAAATCGAGGTCCATCGCGGCGAGCATTCGAGCAAGCGCGATCTCCCCGCCGCTCAAGCGGGCGGTATGGTCGAGATGCAGGACCCGGAGGGGACGATCGATCACGGGAAGTGGCCCTCGTAGGGAGCGCCGCCGCGGCGCACGGTTGCGAGCAACGAAAAACGGCCGGGGCCTGAGATCAGACCACCGACCGCGTTCATGGACCTGAGGGGATTCGAACCCCTGACCTCTGCAATGCGAATGCAGCGCTCTCCCAACTGAGCCACAGGCCCCCAAGCATTCGCAAACTTACCACGCGACCGAACCCGCCGCAACCGCCGTGCCCACGGGTTCGCGCGCGATCCGTATAATACGCGTCGGGGCCGCTCGCCAGTTTCGCATCGACCGGCCCTTGGGAGGAATGAACGTGGAGGATGAACCGGTGTGCCGCGCGTGCGGCGGCGCCACCGCGGTGGCGAAGGTGCAATCGGGCAATCAGGACCTGCGATTGGTGATCGCCGGAAAACCCGACGGATTCCTCGGGGTGACACCCTGGACCGCCTCCGGGCTGCGCGCCCGGGTGTGCCGTGCCTGCGGCCACGTCGATTTCGTCGCCAAGGACCTCACCGACCTTCTCCCCGGTGGCTGACGTCCACGCGGAGGCCGAGAGCCGGTTCCCCACGGTCCGCTGGGGCGACGACACGGTCGACTTCCAACCGGGCGACCCGGACGGCGGTCCGGCCCCGTTCGCCGTGCTGGTGTTCCCCTTCTACGGGGACCGGGTGGTACTCGCGGACATCGCCGGACGCGGATGGTGTGTTCCGAGCGGCCGGATCGAACCCGGAGAAACCGAGGAATCGGCGGTTCGTCGCGAGGCCCTCGAGGAGGCGGGTATCGTCCTCGGCGATCTGCATCTCCTCGGCACGTACCGTTTCCGCAGGATAGGCGCGCCGGACCGGGTCTCCCGCGCCTACGTCGCGGCTGTCGAAGGGGTCGAGCCGTTCACGCCGGGTGCGGAGAGCCTGGGACGGCATTGGTTTGCCGTGGAGGATGTCGCCGAACACTACTGCATGCGCGACGCATTGCTCGATGCGGTCTTCGATTTGGCGTGGCGCATGCGCGAACTGCTGCTGCCGCGGGGAACCCCGATCGACGACTGGATATCCGACGCCTGAGGCGCGTGGCGACCCGCCGGATCGCACGGGTACAATCGCTCGTCTCCAACCCCACCGAAACAGTCCACCCAATGCCCTCGCACGACCGGATCTCCATCCGCGGCGCACGCCAGAACAACCTCAAAAACGTCGATCTCGATATCCCGCGCGACAAACTCGTGGTGATCACCGGACTCTCCGGATCGGGAAAGTCGTCGCTCGCCTTCGATACGCTCTACGCGGAAGGCCAGCGACGCTACGTCGAGAGCCTCTCGGCCTATGCCCGACAGTTTCTCGGGCAGATGGACAAGCCCGATGTCGACCAGATCGACGGTCTTTCCCCCGCCGTCTCGATCGACCAGAAATCCACGTCCCGCAATCCACGATCCACGGTCGGCACGGTCACCGAGATTTACGACTATCTGCGGCTCCTCTACGCCCGCGCCGGCCGCCCCCACTGCCCCCAATGCGGCTCGCATGTCGCGCAACAACAACCCTCGCAAATCGTCGACAAGGTGATGGGTCTCGAAGAGGGCACCCGGATCCAAGTGCTGGCGCCGGTGGTGCGGGGTCGCAAAGGGGAATACCGCAAGGAACTCGAGGAGATCCGCAAGGAAGGATTCGCCCGGGCCCGGATCGATGGCGCGGTCGTGGACCTCTCCGAGGAACTCCCCGCGCTCGACCGCTATAAACAACACGACATCGACATCGTCGTGGATCGCCTCGTCGTGCGCGATGGCATCCAGAAACGACTCGCCGATTCCGTGGAAGCGTCGCTCAAGCGGGGAAAGGGCATCGTCGCGGTCGAAATCGTCGGAGCGGAAATCCTCACGTTTTCCGAAAACTTCGCCTGCGCCGCCTGTGGGATCTCCCTCCCCGAAATCGAACCGCGCACGTTCTCGTTCAACAGCCCGTACGGCGCCTGCGGAACCTGCCACGGCCTCGGTACCCAAGCCGAATTCGACCCGGAACTGATCGCTCCCGATCGCTCGCTGTCGATCGGACAGGGTGCCCTGAAGTATTTCGTCTACAAATCCGGCACCAAAATCATGTCGGAGCATCGGACCGCGCTGTTCGACGCGGTGGCGCGCAAACTCGGATTCACGATGGAGACGCCGCTGCGCGATCTCACGGACGAGCAGTGGGCCGCCCTGTTCCACGGCATCAGCGGCAACGTTTCCATGGAACACCGGAACCGCTGGGGCCGGGTCCGCTATTTCGACACCGAATACCCCGGCGTGCTTTCGATCCTCGAGCGCGCCCTCGCCGACACGACCTCCGACTTGGTGAAGGCGGATCTCGAGCAGTATCGCCGCCTCAAACCCTGTCCGGCCTGCAAAGGCTATCGGCTCAAACCCGAAGCCCTTTCCGTGACCTTCGGCGACCTCAATATCAGCCAACTCACCGCCCTCTCGGTGGAAAAGGCGCACACGTTCTTCGATACGGTGGATCTGAGCGAACGCGAGCAAATCATTGCCCGTCAAATCGTCAAGGAAATCCGCTCGCGCCTCGGATTCCTGTTGTCGGTGGGGCTGTCGTACCTGACGCTCGACCGCGCCGCAGGCACCCTCGCCGGCGGCGAGGCCCAACGGATCCGGCTCGCCACGCAGATCGGTTCCGGACTGATGGGCGTTTTGTACATCCTCGACGAACCGTCGATCGGATTGCATCAACGCGACAACACGCGTCTGGTCGAAACGCTCGTCCGACTCCGCGACCTCGGAAACACCATCCTGGTGGTCGAGCACGACGAGGAGACCATGGCCGCGGCCGACTGGATCATCGACATCGGGCCCGGTGCGGGCGTCCACGGAGGCCGCGTGGTCGCGCAAGGCACGCCCGATGCCATCCTCGATGCTCCGGAATCCGCAACCGCGGCGTTCCTGAGCGGACGTCGACGCATCGAGCCTCCCAAGGAACGTCGCGCCGGCAACGGCAAACAAATCGTGGTGCGCGGCGCCCGCGGACACAACCTCAAAGGCGTCGATGTCGCATTTCCGCTCGGATGCTTCGTCTGCGTGACGGGGGTCTCCGGTTCGGGAAAATCCACTTTGGTGCAGGAGACCGTGCACCCTCGGTTGATGAACGCGCTTTACCGCTCGCACATGGTGGTCGAGCCGCACGACTCCCTCGAAGGCATCGAGCATATTGAAAAGCTGGTCGACATCGACCAGTCGCCCATCGGCCGCACGCCGCGTTCCAACCCCGCCACCTACACCGGCGTCTTCGATTTGATTCGCGATCTGTTCGCGGCCACGCCCGAGGCCCGCGTGCGCGGATTCGGCCCCGGAAGATTCTCGTTCAACGTAAAAGGGGGACGGTGCGAGGCCTGCCGCGGCGACGGAATCCTGAAGATCGAAATGCACTTCCTCCCGGATGTCTACGTGCCCTGCGAAGTGTGCAAAGGGAAACGCTACAGCCGTGAAACATTGGAGGTCAAATACAAGGGCAAGTCGATCTCCGAAGTCCTCGAAATGACCGTGGGCGAGGCCGTCGAATTCTTCGGTCCCGTGCCCTCGATCGCCCGAAAACTGCGCACCATCGCGGAGGTCGGGCTGGATTACATCAAACTCGGACAACCGGCGACCACCCTTTCCGGCGGCGAGGCGCAGCGCGTCAAACTCGCCACCGAACTATCGAAACGCCTGCACGGGCGAACCCTCTACATTCTCGACGAGCCCACGACGGGCCTGCACTTCGCCGATATCGAAAAGTTGCTCGGCTTGCTGCAAAGGCTGGTCGACGCCGGAGGAACCGTGCTGGTCATCGAGCACAATCTCGATGTCATCAAATGCGCGGACTGGATCGTCGACATGGGGCCCGAAGGCGGCGACGGCGGCGGAACGGTCGTGGCGGAAGGCACGCCGGAACACGTCGCCCAGGTGGCCCAAAGCCATACGGGGCGGTATCTGGCCAAATCGCTGACCGGAGCGCCGATGGTCGCACCCGCCCAAGGGGCGCCCAAACGCGGCCGTGGCAAGTCCCGCCCCTGACCCCTCGACCCCATCCCATCCATCGGCCCAGCACACGCCCCTGCGGAGGAAACCATGCACGACCAACCCAAGGCCCTTGTCGTCCACGGAGGATGGGAAGGCCATCAACCAGCCGCGGTCGCCGCCCTCTATCGCCACTGGCTCGAAGAGACCGGCTTCACCGTCGAGATCTCGGACACCCTCGACGCGTTCGCCGCCGAGGATCTGACCACGTTTCGCTTGCTGGTTCCGATTTGGACCATGGGCACCATCGAACGTAGACAGCTCGCGCCCATCCTCTCGGCGGTGGCGGAAGGAGTCGGCATGGCGGGTTGCCATGGGGGCATGTGCGATGCCTTCCGCAACGAACCCGATTGGCAATTCCTGACCGGCGGGCAATGGGTGGCGCACCCGGGCGACGACGGCGTGCGCTACTCGGTGGAAATCCGCGACCCGGACCATCCCATCGTTCAAGGCGTCGCTCCGTCCTTCGACCTGGAAAGCGAGCAGTATTATTTGCACGTGGACCCCGCCGTTCGTGTATTGGCAACCACGCGCTTCCCGGTGGCGGATGGCCCCCATCACCGAAACGGACCGGTGGACATGCCGGTGGTATGGACGAAATACTACGGAGAGGGTCGCGTTTTTTACAACGCGCTGGGCCACACCGCGGCGGTCGCCGGCCTACCCGATGTCGCACGGTTGA
>JBJTRZ010000579.1:0-1315 GCA_046076415.1 Armatimonadota bacterium | reverse complement strand
CGGGCCAAACCGGGAATCGCGCATGGAGGGCCGAAGTGATGTCGTGGATGTGCATGGCGAAGGGTTCGCTCCCGCACGCGGGCGAACCTCCAAAGCGCGTTTGCCTCCAAGTTCAATTCCCGTAAAGAAACGTGTTAGGGGACCGATCGCTGTGGGAACGATGTCCCCGTTCGATCCTTTTGGTGGGATCCTCGCTCGGCCGAGGAACCGCCATTCGGGGGGGCTCCGGGGATCGAAGCGACGGTGCCGCAGTGCGGCAAGGAAAAGGGGAATAGATCAATTATGAAAATGCAGAAAATGGTTGTCCGTCTCGCGTTGGCCGGAATCGGTCTGGCGGTCGTGGCGGGGACGGCCAACGCGCAGGGTTGGAGCGGCGCCCAAGCGGGCAAGATCCGCGTCAAGGCGGGACAGTCCAGCAACTTCTCGGAGAATCCGATCCTCGACGACATCATGCAATTGGCATTCAAGTCGTCGGAACAGGTTGCTATGGAGATTGGATTCGGATCGAATCCGTCGACTTGGTACGACCTGATCGGCCTGCGTGGCATCTGGCGCGTCGACGCGTCGACCGGCAACACCGTTGGTTCCGGTGTCGTCTTGGGATCGTTGGTCCAGGGCATTGGTGAGGATGACACCGAGTGGGGCCTGCAGGACAACGGGTATACCGCCGGCACCGGTGGCTTCGGCGCCAATGCTCCGTGGATCCGTTTGGCGGGCAACAGCGTGATGTCGTTTTATGGCAAGGGCGGATTGACCGACTACACGCAAGGTGCGTTCGGATTCGAGAACGTTCCCGCCGGCTCGGTGCTCGGCATCGATTACTTGATCGGCAAAGGGGAAGGACAATCCGATACCGGCCGCGTGTATTTCACCGAAACCGGTGGCAACAACACTGGCGGTGGCAGCGAAGGCGATCCGGTTCCCGAACCGGGCGAGTGGGCCGCGATGGGCATCCTTGGCGCGGGCCTGGTCGGCTTGGTTGCGCGGGGGCGCCGCCGCCGCTGATCGGTGCGGGTTTCCTGAAATGGAAACGGCCGGGGAGCAACGCTCTCCGGCCGTTATCTTTTGCGGGGCACCATCCCCCTCCCGATTCACGTGGTGGTCGGATGTCCGTCGTGCGTGGGTCCGGCAGGGGCGCTGTCGGCGCGGGCCGATCGAATCCCGTAAAAAGACTGGTGATCCCAAACGTGCTCCCAACTTCAAAAATCCAAGGATCCTCGACCGGATACCCCCGAAGGCATGCTTTTTGCGAACGAGGGATGCGTCCGTCGCCGATCGAAGCGACGACGCCGCGGGGCGGCGTGGAAAAGGGGAA
>JBJTRZ010000578.1:0-3831 GCA_046076415.1 Armatimonadota bacterium | reverse complement strand
CCAGATGCAGCAGGACGGCGCCGCCGCGCTTCAGGAAATCGGTGCCAACTTCCAAAAGCAACTCGAGGCCCTCGAGGGGGAATACGGCGGGCAGCTCTCGGCGAAGGTCAAGGAAGTCGTGGGTCAGGTCGCCAAGGAGCGCAACATCGCGTTGGTCTTCAGCTCCCAAGTGGTCGTCTACGCGGCGGCGGACATCACGCCGGATGTCATCAAGATTCTGCAGAAATAGCCTCTTCCTCGTCGGCGTGGCGCTGACGGGTGGATGCGTTTCCGATGCGGGAATCCGTGCGCCGGAGCCTCTGGTGCAGGTGCGGATCGACGAATTGGTGCGCAGGCATCCGCTGCAATCCGAGGTGGCTCGCCTCGACGCGATGATTGCCGGCATGCGCGCGGCGCCTTCGACCGTAGGGGTTCCGGTGGCGCCCGACACGATCGGGGTGGTCGACTCCGCGATGCCCGCGATCGTGGCCGGGAGGCGTGCGTCGGCTAGGGAACGTCTTGAGCAGGCGCAGCGAAGCGGATTGGCGGGACTCGCGAGCGGGCGGGCGGAAACGGCCGAAGCGCTGCTCGCGGCCCGGCGCCTCGAACTCGAGGCCGAGGCCCGACGTCGCCTCGGCGAAGAGGAACGTGCGTTGCGGGAGGAAGCGGACGGTCGGATTCGTGCGGAAGTCGATCGAGTCTCGGGAGATCTGGGGTTGTTGCGGGCGGCCAGGGAGACGTTGGAGGCGCAGTTGCGCGAAGGGTTCCTGATCGCGGTGCCAGCCGACGTTTTGGAAGCGCAACTGGTGGCGCTCTCCGGAGCCCGCGCGGAGATTCGCGAGGAGCGCGGAGTGCGCCGGGTGGATGTGCGCTTTCCGGCGCAGGTGCCCGGCGCGGGACCCCGTGCCCGCTTGGGGGCGGCGCGCGCGGCGATCGATCGCGCTTTGGCGGAGATCGATGCCGGGCTCGCACGGACTCGGGATCGGGTTCGACGGGAGGCGGGCGATCGGATTGGCGTGTTGCGTAAGGAGTCGGACGAGGCGATCGACCGCGAGATGCGCGCGCTGCGGGAACGGCGGCGCGTGGATGTCGAGCCGATTCTGGAGCGACAGGCGGTCGAGGTGTTGTTGGAACGAACCTTGGCGATGGAGGAGGCTCCCGCACGGCGGGTGTCGGATCGGCCGATACCGGCGTTCCCCGTTCCGGGGGAATGGACACGTGGGGGAGGCGCCACGGGACCCGGGCGGGGTCGACAGGAATTGGTGGCGATGCGCGCGGCACTGCTCGCTCGAATTCGAGCGTTGGTCGAGGCGCGGGTCGCGGACGAGGCGCAGAAGCGACGCTTCCGCACGACGACCAAGTCCGAACCGGGGGTTCCGGATCGGACGGAGGCGTTCGCGCAGTGGCTTGGAGACTCCGCGGAGTTGTGACGATGAAGGAAATGCCGGTGAGGACCGTTGGGGAATTGGCGGCCCATGTGCATGGGCTGGTGACCGGGGATCCGGAGACGGTGATCCGTGGTATCGCGTCCATCGAGGATGCGCGCTCCGGCGATATCACGTTCGCCGAGAGTCTGCGCTACCTTGAGAACGCCTGCTCGTCGTCCGCGTCGGCCATTCTCGCGCCGAGACTCGAGGGAGGCGTGCGCCTATCCCCCGATGTGGGCATCGGCAACAAGGTGTTGATCGAGGTCGACAACCCCCGCCTTGCGTTCACTCTGCTGCTCGACCTTTTCGCGCCCGAACGATACGCCGACCGCGCCATCCACCCGACCGCGGTGCTTGGAAGCGACGTTCGGATTGGTCGAAATGTCCTGATTGGAGCCCATGCGGTGATCGGCGACCATGTGCGGCTTGGCGACAATGCCACGATCCATGCGCTGGCCTTTGTCGGCGACGACGTCGAGGTGGGAGAGGACTCGGTCGTTCATCCCAACGCCACCCTGCTCCATGGCACCATCGTTGGCGCTCGGACGATCATCCATTCCGGAGCCGTGCTCGGAGCCGATGGTTTCGGATACCTCACCCAAGGGGGGCGCCACCGCAAGGTGCCGCAGATCGGGCACGTGCGCGTCGGCGACGATGTCGAAATCGGGGCGAATGTGACCATCGATCGAGCCAAGACCGGTGCGACCCGCATCGGCGACGGCACCAAGATCGACAATCAAGTGCACGTTGGCCACAACTGCCAGATCGGCGAAAACGTGTTGCTCGTCGCTCAGGTGGGTCTGGCCGGAGGGGTCGAAGTCGGAGACGGCGCCATTTTGGCGGGGAAAGCCGGCGTCAAGGAACAGCTTTCGATCGGGGCGGGTGCGGTGGTCGGGGCGGCCTCGGTCGTGCTCAAGGATATTCCCGCGAAACAATTCGTCTCCGGAATCCCCGCTCGTCCGCACAAGGAAAACCTTCGCGCCCAAGCCGCCGCCGCGCGCACGCCGGATCTGATGCGGGCGATGCGCGATTTGGAACGTCGAATCGCGGAACTCGAGCGTGGGGCCGGCCCGGAAGGGCATCGTTGACCATCGCCCGGGAACTGCTCGTCGCCGGAGCAGGCATTCATACCGGCGCCCAATGCGCCGTGCGACTGACTCCCGCGTCCGTCGGTACCGGTTACCACTTCCGCCATCCCGGGACCACCGGATTTCGGGCCAACCCGGGTTCGGTGGTGGATACCCGTCGATGCACGGTGGTTGCCGACGGCGATACCCGGGTTTCGACCGTGGAGCACCTTTTGTCGGCGTGCGCCGGGCTTGGGATCGATGATGTGTCGATCGAGGTCGACGGTCCGGAATTGCCGATCCTCGACGGGAGCGCGCTCCCGTGGGTGGAACTCCTGCGCGAGGCCGGAACCACGGGCGAACCCGCCGAGGCGCCTCGCCTGCGCGAAACCATCGAGGTTGTTGGCGACGACGGAGCGTTCGCGATTGCCGCTCCGAACCGCACGCGTCCCGTTTTGGATGTCCATATCGATTTCGACCATCCGGTGGTCGGGAAGCAACGCGCCCGGGCGGGGGCCCGGACCGACTATGCCCGCGACATCGCTCCCGCACGGACGTTCGGGTTTCGCGAAGAGGTGGATCGTCTCCTTGCCGCCGGCCTTGCGCAGGGAGCGTCGCTCGAAAACGCGGTCGTCGTCGAGGCGACGGGATATAGTGTGGCGTTGCGTTTTCGCAACGAACCGGCGCGCCACAAGTTGCTCGACTTGATCGGTGACCTCGCCTTGGCAGGGCCGTTGCCCCGGGCGAGCATCGTGGCGCACCGACCCAGCCACCGTTTGAACAATGCGTTGGCACGCGCCTTGGCCGCGGCGTGCCGTTGAGGATGATCCCAGTGGAAACCCAGATCAACGTCCCGATCGATGTGCGCAGCTTGATGCGAATCCTGCCCCACCGATACCCGTTCCTGCTTGTGGATCGGGTGATCGAGGTCGAGCCCGGCAAGCGCATCGTGGCCCGCAAGAATGTGACCGCGAACGAACCGCATTTCACGGGACACTTCCCGGACAATCCGATCATGCCCGGTGTCCTCCAACTCGAAATGCTGGCGCAGGCGGGCGGTGCGATGCTGCTGATGCTGGAGAAGAACCAAGGTCGGCTCGCATTGCTCGCGGGTATCGAAAAGGCGCGTTTCCGCCGACCGGTCGTGCCCGGCGACGTCCTCGAAATCGAGGTCGAGGTCGTCCAGACCCGTGGCGACATGGGTTGGGTCAAGGGACTGGCCCGCGTCGATGGGAAAACGGTCTGCGAAGCGCAGATTTCGTTCGCGCTCGCGGATTCCCCGGAGGACTGAATGAGCGAGGCAACCGGAGTGGCGCTGGTCGAGGGACCAGCCATCCATCCCACCGCCGTGATCGACC
>JBJTRZ010000577.1:0-8729 GCA_046076415.1 Armatimonadota bacterium | reverse complement strand
AGATCGAATCCGATTGCCGGGCCGCGGTCGAAGCCGTGCCGGGAGTCACGTCGGTGAAGATCGAAATGACCGCGCGCGTTCAGGCCCGACGCCCCCAAGGCGGCATCGTGCTCCCGAAGGTGAAGCACGTGGTCGCGGTCGGCTCGGGCAAGGGAGGCGTGGGCAAATCCACGGTCACGGCCAACCTTGGAATCGCGCTCGCGCTCGCCGGAGCGAAGGTGGGGCTGATGGACGCCGATGTCTACGGACCGACCATCCCCCTCCTGCTCGGGGTCGAGGACGAAACGCTGGAGCAAACGGCCGAACGCCTGCCTGACGGAAACGTGGTGCAGCGCATCGCGCCGGTCGAACGACACGGGGTTTCGTGCGTGAGCATGGGCTTCCTCGTGGAGCAGGGCCAACCCGTCGTCTGGCGCGGGCCGATGCTCGGCAAAGTCATCCATCAATTCCTGACGGACGTGGCCTGGGGCGAACTCGACTACCTGCTCGTGGACCTTCCGCCGGGCACGGGGGATGTCACGATGACGCTTTCGGAGGCGATCCCGCTCAGCGGCGCCGTCATCGTCACCACCCCCCAGGATGTGGCCGCCAGCATCGCCGTCAAAAGCCTCCGCGCGTTCCAAAAGCTCAATGTTCCGATCCTCGGCGTGGTCGAGAACATGGCGTATTTCGTCGCACCCGACACCGGCAAGGCCTACCACATCTTTGGCCACGGAGGCGGTGCCGAAGCCGCCGAGGAGCTGCGCGTGCCGTTCCTTGGAGAGATTCCGCTCGATATCCCGACCCGCAGGGCGGGCGACGAAGGCGAACCCGTCCTGATCTCGCAACCCGATTCCGAGCAATCCCGCATCTTCCGGGAAGTGGCCGGCAATCTCGCGCGTCAAATCAGCATTCAGGGACGAAAGTTCCAGCCCCTGTCCGTGCTCTGATCCGCACTCAAATCGCGGGCGGGGAGTCGTCGTTTGCCCCGGCCGTGTCCGGTTCGTGCGGCTTCGCCGTGCCGCCGTCCAGCGACTCCACCGCCTCGAGCGCCCCCTTGCGCCCCTCGGTTTCCCAAGCCCTGATCTCCACCGGAGCCGGGCGCGATCCCCGCTCCTGATAGGCGATCGCCGCGCGACCGACGGCGTAGGTTCCCGACCAAGCGATCGCGCCTTTCACGGCCGCTCCCACCCCCGCCGGGACCACGGAAACCGCCTCCCGCGCCAACGTTCGCCAGCCAAGGGCCGACGCCACCGTGGCGAGCAGTTCACGCACTTGTCGCGTATAGCCCGGCCGGTGGCCATAGGCCGCCGCAATCCGCATCACCAACATGGCCTGATTCTTGGTCAAAACCACCGCATCGGCGATCGCCGCGGCCGGGAGGAACGGCGCGGTGATCGGCAATACGCCCGGCAACGCCGACAGCAGGGCGATCTGGGCGTTCGCCACACAGGCCGAACGCACCAGCACCCGGCACGCCTCCCCGCGGAAAATTGGAAATCGTCGCGCCAGCGCGATGGCCAGATCCGGCCGGAGACGAAGCATATCGCGCACCACCGCGTCCCGGTCGCCCGAAAACGGAAAGGAGCGATGGTCGCGCCCACCGATGCTCGCACCGCTTTCCGGAGCCCAAAGCCGAAACGAAATGGCCTTGGACAAATCCTCACCCGGCGCTGCGTCGAATTCGCGCAAATGCACGCCCGCCTCGCGGAGCGCCGCCTCGCCAACGCATCCCTCGAGCAGGCTCTCGCGCAATCGGCTCCGCGCTTCCGGCGGTCCGATCAACGCCACGGTGAAACCGCGCGCCGCTTCGTCGGCGATGACCCGAGGACTGATTTCCGCCGCGGATCGCCACCACTGAAATGCCGTGCCCATCGCGGCCACCGGTCCCGTCGCGGGGCTCGAAACCGGCTCCATCGAAGGTCCCTCAGGCCCTGCCGGCCGCGCCAAATCCGATATGCGCGATCGCCTCGATCAATTCGCGCACCCGCGGCAATGTGGCCTGGGTGCCATCGTAAAGCCATTGATTGAGCCCATCCGCGTCGATGTCGTCGCGATCCCGCTCCCACAATTTACGCACGATGCCCCGCTCGCACTTGGCGATCAGATCCTCGACCGAAGTGATGTCTCCCTGCAACGTGGTCTTGCGGTCCCAGAGCTGCTTGCCCTCCTCCTCCTCGGAGCGTTCGAAGGCGAAGCACCACGTGTAGAAGAGGTGGTACACGGTCGAATTGACGCTGTCCCACGCCACGGAGGGACGGTTGGCTTCGAACCACGCATGGAGGCGGTCCTTGGCCTCCTTGAGCGAAACGCCCTCCCCCTCCTCCGCTTCGTAGAAGATCGAATAGAGCACATCGATGATCTGCAGACGCTCCTTGAAGGGAACGTAGCGGAAGTTGTTCTCGCGAAGGTAAAGGCGGTATTGGTCGGCGATGGTCAGACCCGACGTGGAGGCCGGCAGGGGCGCGGTGAAGAAGCCTTCGTCCTCGGACGCATCTCCCAGTCCGAGCGAGCCACGAGGCCCGACCGTGACATCGCCCACGGTCGGTCGCACGATGTCGAGCCGGTCGCCGAAGGACCTCAGGAAATCCAGGAACGATCCGAAACCATAGCGTTGCTCCTCGAACAGCGGATCGAGTCGGCGAATCTGTTGCTTGAGCGTGGAGCCGGGCACGGCCTTGCCCCCGAGCCGCTCGAGCGATTCGGCGACCAGCCCCCAACCATCGGGCACATCCTCGCTCGTGCCCGGTGCGCCGAGTTCCTCGTAATAGACAAATCGATCGCAGGACTTGACGAGGTAGCTCGAGGTATGGGCACGGACCCCGACGCCGATCACGATTCGGCCTAGTTCGCGCAGTTTGAGCACGAGCGGGGTGAAATCGGAATCGCCGGTGACCAGGGCCACGTGCGTGACATCCGGTTGCCGCAACACGAACTCCATCACATCGACCGCCATGCGAATATCGGCGCCGTTCTTCCCGCGTTGGTTCAACGAGAACGCCTGAACGGCCTCGGTGGCGCTGTCGAGCAGGTCCGAGCGGTAATCGCGAAACGCCGACCAGTCGGCATACGCGCGCTTGAGCAGAATGCGGCCCTTGGCGATCCGCGCAAGACGGTCGAGGATGCGCTGGAAGTCGACACGTTCGTTGACGTAGTCCTCGTCGACGGCGCGTTTGATGTTCTCGAAATCGATGAACACCGCGACCCGGCTTTCGCCCATTCCCGAAACCATCACGGGGTGCGCTCCGCCCCATCGCGGCGCCGATACCAACGGGCGAGGGAGAGTTCACCGCGGCCGAAGATGCCCTGCGGGCGCACCAACATCAGGATCACGAGCAGCAGCGCATAAGCGACCAGGCGGTACTGGTTGAACTCGGTTCCGAGCGAGGAACGGAGCACCTCCGGCAACGCCGTCAGCACCACCGCCGCAAGCACCGATCCCGTGATCGACCCCAGCCCCCCGAGCACCACCATGGTGACGAAATCGAAGGATCGGATGAAGCCGAACGTCGTGGGCAACACGCTTCTTTCGTAATGGGCGAACAAGACCCCCGCCACACCGGCGAAGAACGCGCCGAGCACGAAAGCGTTCACCTTCACCTTGGTCGTGTCGATCCCCATCGCCTGGGCCGCCACCTCGTCCTCGCGCACCGACAAGTAGGCCAGCCCCTGGGTCGAGAAACGAAGATTGCGCGCCACCAGAATCACCGCGATCACGGCAAGGTACACCCAAAAGAAATCCGTCAACGCCGGAAGCGAGACGCCCGCGGAGCGGTCGCCCGTGAACCCGCGGGGTCCTCCCACCGCATCGGTGTTTTCCACCGCGACGCGAATGATCTCGCCGAAGCCCAACGTGACGATGGCCAGGTAGTCGCCCCGCAGGCGCAGGCTCGGAAGACCCACCACATAACCAATCGCGGCGGCCAGCAATCCTCCCACCAGCAACGAGAGGACCATCGCCGGGAACCCGGCGCCGAACGCCTGCAGGGTCTCCGCAAGCGCGGGCGCCTTCGAGCGGATCAGGGTGCCGTCGGCCGGGAGGTTCTGGAAGAGCCACTTGTGGGCGTATACCGTGAGGGCCGCGCTGGCGTAGGCGCCGACCGCCTGGAACCCGGCGTGTCCGATCGAGAATTGCCCGGTGAAGCCGTTGATGAGGTTGAGCGACACCGCCATCACGATCGCGATCCCGGAGAGCATGATCACCCGGACGACAATCGGCTGGAGGGTGAGGGGCAGGAAGTGCGATAGCAGCATCAGCACCGTCAACAACAACGATCCCAGCAAAACGCGTCGCAGCATCGGCATGGTTGTCACACCTTCTCCGGCGCGTTGCGGCCGAGCAGTCCGGCGGGACGCACGAGCAGCACGACGATCAGCAGCACGAACGCCACGGCATCGGTCCAGCGCGACGGTTCGAAGACCCCGAGGCGCGGTGCCCCTTTGACGAAACTCTCGGAGAGTCCCATCAACAAGCCGCCCAGCATCGCTCCCGGAATCGAACCGATTCCGCCCACCACCGCGGCGACGAACGCCTTGAGGCCCATCTGGACCCCCATGAGCGGAAGGACCTTCGCGTACGTCAACGCCCCGAACAGCACGCCACCCGCCGCCGCGAGCGCCGCGCCCAGTCCGAACGTGAACGAAATCACCTTGTCGGTGTCGACCCCCATCAGAGCGGCCGCGTCGGTGTCGTGCGACACCGCGCGCATCGCCTGTCCGACGCGGGTGCGGTGCACGATCACCCAGAGCACCGCCATGAGGATCGCGGCGGCCACCACCAGCACCATCTGATCCTTCGAGAGCGTGATGGCTCCGATGCGCACCGTGGCTTGAACCCCTTGCGGCGTCACGTTCGGGTAAAACTTCGGATCCGCCCCGAAAATCAACTGCGCCGCGTTCTCGAGGAACAACGAGACGCCGATCGCGGTGATCAACGCGGTGAGGCGGGGCGCCTTGCGGAGCGGACGGTAGGCGAGACGCTCGATCACCAATCCCAGCAGCGTGCATCCCACCATCGACGCGAGGAGCACCGGCGCGAGCGCCGCCAGACCCTCGAGGAGGGTCGCACGTTCGGAGAGATGCAGCCACTTGACCGACGCGTAGTAGCCGAAGAAGGCTCCGAGCATGAACACATCGCCGTGGGCGAAATTGATCAGGCGCAGGACGCCGTAGACCATGGTGTAGCCGAGGGCTATCAGCGCGTAGATGCTCCCGAGCTGGATACCGTTGACCGAATTTTGCAGAAACTGTTCCATGGAGGGGTCGGGGGCGCACCGGGGCGCCCCCCGTTTCCTAACGTCAGGACTTGGGTTGCACCGTCGACTTGTAGACGAAATCCTTGCCCTTGATCTGGAGGATGACGCCCGACTTCACGGCGTTGCGCTCGCCGTCGATGGTGATCCGCCCCGTGACGGCGTCGAAGTCCTTGGTCCCGGCCAAGCCATCCCGAACCTTCGATCGTTCGATCGATCCTGCCCGCTTGATGGCGTCGGCGAGGATCATCATCGCGTCGTACCCCTGGGCGACCAAGCTCGCGGGGCGCGAGCCCTTCGCCTTTTGGTACTTGGCGACGAATTCGCGGACCTTGGGAGCCTTGTCATCGGGCGAATAGTGGGTCGAGAAGTAGCAGCCTTCCAGCGCTCCTCCCGGGCCGCCCGCGCCCTCGACCAGCTTGGGGGAGTCCCAACCATCGCCGCCGAGGAGCGGGACCGCGATGCCCAGTTCGCGCGCTTGCCGGGCAATGGTCCCCACCTCGCCGTAGTAGCCGGGGATGAAGATGGCGTCCGCACCCTTGACCTGGGCCAACTGCGACCGGAAGTCCGCGTCCTTCGCGTTGTAGCTCACGTCCTTGGTGATGGTCCCACCCATGCCCGTGAATTCCTTGGTGAACACGTCGGCGAGGCCCACCGAATAGTCGGACGCCTGATCGCGCAGGATTGCGACATTCTTGACCTTGAGTTCCTCGGTGGCGAATTTCGCCATGACGTAGCCTTGGAACGGATCGATGAAGCACACCCGAAAGATGTAGTCGCCCTGCTTGGTGACGTCGGGGTTCGTGGACGACGGGGAGATCATGGGAATCCCGGCGCGTTGGTACTCGGGCGCGGCGTTGAGCGAGCGCGTGCTCGCAACCTCGCCGATGACCGCAACCACCTTGGGATCCGCCGCGAACTTCACCGCAATCGTCTTGGCTTCGTCGGGCTTGGATTGGTCGTCCTGGGTCTCGACCACGACCTTCATCTTCTTGCCGCCGACCTCGATGCCGCCCGAGGCGTTGATCTCGTCGAGGGCGAACTGCACGCCGGCATTGGATTCCTCGCCGAAAGTGGACGTTTCCCCGGTCATGGAGCCGTATTGACCCACTTTGATCTCGGTGACCGCGAGATCCTGGCCGGAACCACCGCCGGAAGCGGAATCCCCGGCGGGCGCCTTGCAGCCGACCGGCAGGAGCGCGGCCACGGAAAGCGCGGCCACGAACGGCACGAATGCCTTGCGAATGTGCATCACCACGAATGAACCTCCGAGACTTTCAGGCGACGGAAACGCGCGTGTCCGCCGAAAATCACACTCCATCCCCGGAGGCCGCGAGCGCGGCTTCCACGGAATCCACCATCGTGAAAAACGAAACCAGTCCGGTGATTTCGAAAACCTTGCGCAGCGTGGGATCGGGACAGACCAACCGCACGGTCGAGCCCTCCGCCACACGCCGTTTTCGCGCGGCCACCAAGGTGCCGAGCCCGGTGGAGTCGATGTAGGAGACCCCCGTCAGATCGATCACCAGCGGGCCCGTCGCACCGGCCGGAAGACCCTCGAGGACTTCCCGCAACCGCGGCGCCTGATAGACATCGATCTCCCCGGCCGCGACGACCACGGCACTCGCACCCTCGAGGCGAACCTCCACGATCAAATCGGCCATTGTTGTTTCCACACGCGCCCGCGGACGCGTCCCCAACCGGACAATGTTCCCAGTATACACGTTCCCAAAAACGTCACGAAGAGGCCGATCCGCCACGCGGAGGGATCGTATTCCCAGCGCAACTCCCGCCCCGTCGCCGGCACGTCCACCTCGCGGAACCCATCGGCGGCCCGCCAAGCCACCGGTCGGTCGTCGATGAACGCCCGCCAGCCCGGAGCGGCCGTCTCGGAAATGCGCACCGTTCCTGCCGTGCCGACCAGATGAACGCGCGAACCCACGGACCCCATGGATTCCACGGACAATCGACGCCCTCCCCGATTCCCGCTCCGGTGCCAAGCGACCGCAACCGTCGACCCGGCCGAAACCCACCACGTGGTCTCCCCACGGCCCGCATCGCGCAACCCCAGCGCAGCCACGTCCGTATCGCGCCAATCGGCCCCCTCGAACCCAGGCAACGGCCGCCCGGGCCGGCGGGCCGATTGCGCCCGCATTCGCCGCCACCGCGCGTCCACCACCGCAGGACGCACCGGCTCGTACCCCCCGGCGTCGCGCCGGCGGACCCACATCGGCAAATTGGGCATGCCCGATGTCAGGAATTCCCGCACCCGTGCATCCCCAAGCAGGGGCAGGTACCCCCGGGGATCGATGAACCAACGCCAGGCTGCTTCGTCGTCGACAAACCAAAGCCGCCCGCCATCCGGAAGCGAACGGGAGAGCGACGTTTTCGAGGCGCGAACCACCTCAGCCGGAGCCACCGGGTGGAAGCTCCGGGCGAACGGCAAGAGTTCGGCCGCCACCAGCACGGCGAATATCACCGACGGCATGCTTCCCCGTCGCGCTCGGAACTTGGTCGCATCCGCGCCGGCGGCGGCCAATGTCGCCGCCGCGAACCCGGCCAAATGCAGGAAGCGGGCGGGATCGTGGAAGACCGACAGGCCGGGGAGAAAACGGTACGCGGCGGAATAGAGGAGGGCCACCCGGCCGAGCGCCATCCAAACCGCCGCCACCCAAAGCAAACTCCAGAACCGAACGTCGCGGTCGCGAGACCGAAACATCGCCGCGCCGAGGGCGCACCCGGCGGCGACCCAGCCGATGTGGGCGCTTGGTTCCCAGGCATTTCCCGAAAACGGGCGCGACGGCGCACCCCAGGGAGTACCGTAAAACCACGGCGCGACCCATGCGGTTGCGAACTCCTCGACCGGAAGCACGAACCGATTCGCCCGCGCAAGCGAGAGGCTCGGCCGGACCGAGCCGCGAGCCGCCTCGACCGTCGGCAGCAACCAGGCCCCGGCCACCAAGACTCCCGCCACCCCGCCCGCCACGATCCACACCCAGGCGCGCCGCGACGGCCTTCGGTGCAGTATCCACGCGATGATCAGCAGAGCCTGCAGGTAGGTGACTTGGGGATGCGCGCACAGGATCCCGATCCCGATCGCACCTCCCCACCAAGCGCCCGATACCGGGTCCGGACGTTCGAGCACGGCCTCGAGCGCGACGAGCAACCATGGCAACCACGCCATCGCCTGGGCCATGTTGGGAAACTGGAACTTGGAGACGAGCGCCCCGCCGAAACCGAAAACCAACGCCCCCACGACGGCCGCGCTCCGTCCCCGCCCGCGCCGCACCAACCAAACGGCCATTCCCACGGACGCAACCAGCGATTGGAGCACCGACACGAGCCCCGCCGCGACCTCGCCCGAAAGCCCCGACGTTAGCCAGCTCGAGGGGTGCAGCGGCCACGCTTGCGGGTTGCCGACAAAGGGCACGCCGCCCAACAGCCACGGGTTCCACAGCGGGATTTTCCAGGCAAGCAGGGCCTCGGCTTGAAAGTCGA
>JBJTRZ010000576.1:0-7459 GCA_046076415.1 Armatimonadota bacterium | reverse complement strand
CTCAACTACATCCAGCTGCGACGCCCCCTTCCTCCCGATACGTCGGTGACGGGAATCTCGTCGCTGCGCATCACCTACACGCCCGTGCAGCAACTCGGTATCCAAGCCGGTCGCGACATCGTTGGCGTGGACACGGTGGCTCCCATTTCGACCGACGCCCGGGTCAAGGTGCAGATGGCGCAGTCCCGGGATGCCGGGCAGGGGACGACGGCCGGAGGGCTCAACGTTCAGGCGATCGTGAATTCGCCCAAATCCTCGAAGAAGCGCACTTGGAGCGTCACGTCCCAAATGTCGGCCCTCGACGATTCCTTCGTGGGTATCGACTCGACCGCCGGGGCGTTGCAGCGCAATGGACGCAACCTTTCCACGCGGGCGACGTGGGCGCAAGGCGATGCGCTGAGCGTCACCGGAAATCTGGGTACGTCGCTCTTTCCAAACCTCGCCTTCGGCAACACGTCCGGATCCCAAACCACGGGAGCCGTCAGCCGCACGCGCTCCGACGACATGGGACTGACGGTCACGTCGAAACCGAAACTCAAGATCGGGGGTTCCCAGCCCACCCTGACGTTCAATCGTCAGCAACGCGACCAACGGTCCAGCCCCGTGCCCGGAGCCACGGGCAGCGCCGCGACACCGAGTGCCTCGGCCTATCGCAGCCAGTCGCTCGGGTTGACCTGGGGCCGCCGTGGCCTCGATTTCGGTGTGACCATCGACCAGACCCTTTCGCGCGGCCGCAGCGCGTTCCTGGCTGGCTACAGCGGAACCGTCGGAACCGGCCTCGCGGGCACCGGGGGCGGATTCCTCGGAGGAATCCGGGACGGCACGTCGTCCACCGCCCTCACCGATACGTCCACGTCGAATCTTCGATTCAACACCAATTGGACTCCGTTCGAACGCCTCAGCCTCGCGGGCAATATCGGGGTCAGCCGCATCCGGGGTTCGAGCAGCGCCAGCACCGCCAACAACACGGGACTCAGCGCGCAGTGGTGGGTCCTGCCCGACAAGCTGAGCGCGGATTTGAGCTTCGAGGACACCGGCAACGGTCAGTCCGTATCCGGCTACTATGCAGGAGGAGGCTTTCTCGGTGGCGGGGGAGGCGGTCTCGGCGCGTCGACGGGCCAGCGAACCCGATCCTCGGAAACCCGGTTCCACTACACGCCGTTCCAGACCTTGGATATCCAGTTTGGACGCCGCGCGGAATTGTCGCTGATCCCCAATTACGACAACACTCAATCGACGTTCGACAACGCGACCGTCTCCTTCGACGCATCCACCACGGTCAACTTGACGGGTACGTTGACCCGACAGTTCGGCACGCAGGTGGGCGGCCAAGGGGACTTCAACAACTTCAACTATTCGTTCGGCGTCACCGCCGGCGATCCGCAAGGGTTGACCACGCGCCTCAACTTCCTCCGAATGAACTTCGGTTCCAACAGCTTCCTCGGGGGAGGGGGAATCGGCGGAGGAATCGGAGGCGGGTTCGGTGGCGGCATGGGAACCTCGCTCGCGCAGGCCGGCACCAACGACATCTGGTCGCTGCGATTCGACTATCCCGTCCGCGCGATAGTGCCGTTCCTCGAACTTCAAAGCCTCGATGCGTCCGATCCATTGGCTTCGCAGGCTACTGGGCCCTCGACGGGGGCTGGGTCGTTCCGGCAGGCGACCAACTACCGCCGGTCCGAAATGCGATTCGGCGTCCAGTGGAATCTCACCAGCATTCTCGGGGCCTCGCTCAACATGAATCTGGTCCATCTGGCCGACCGGGACGATCCCCGGTATTCGTACCGGGCCAAGACGTTCAATTTCGACGTCAACGCGCGATTCTGATCCGCCCGCGGAAGAAGGAAGCTCCGCGCCTGTGCAGCGTTGCACATGGGTGTGACGACCTGCACGGGGGTGTCGGGTCCTTCATCCTCCAAACGTTGGGTTCGGTCCTACGCTGGGTGTGTGGGCGGCGACGCCCGTTCCGCGAAGAGCGGACCACGAAAACAGACCAAGGACACCCGACATGAACACCACGCTTCGCACCCACATCGCCCGCTCCGCCGCCATCGCCGGCATCGCCATCGCCGGAATCGGACTGGCTCCGCGTGCGGAGGCGGCATCGTCCATCGGCGATATCGTCGGCAATGCGCAGGGCGCCACCAAGGGGGATTACAACGGCGACGGATTTGCGGACCTCGCCTCCATTGCGAAGGACGGTTCGATCTCCGTCGTTTACGGGTCCGTCAACGGCCTTTCGACCACCGCGTCGGTTTCGGCCCAAATCTGGACCGCGGGTTCGTTCGGCCTCGGCGCGGGTTTCAACTTCAATCGGGCGGGCACCAGCGGCGACTTCAACGGCGATGGATACACGGACCTCGCCGCCCTCGGGAACAACGAGATCTGGGTCATCAACGGTTCGAAGACGGGGCTCACCTGCGTCGGCGCGCAGCGCTACATTCCGTCGTTCTTTTTCGACAACTACGGCGGGAACCTTCCCTACAACCCGATCTTGGTACCGACCCTGATCGCCGGCGACTTCGACAACGACGGCATCGCCGATCTCGTGGTGGGCGGCGAGCACCTCAGCTACGGTCTGCGGATGGCGACCATTTCGGTGGTGTTCGGCAATCGAACGCGGTTGGGCATGGGGCGCGCCCGTCGAACGCTCGATGTGCCGGGATTCAGCACCGGCGACGAGATGAGTGCCGCCCCCAACCCCTACCTGCGCTTCGGTGTGGGAAGGATCGACGGCAAGGCGGGCGATGATTTGGTGATCGGAACGCCCCGCGAAGGCCTCTTTTACGGATCCGTCCGATTCGTATCGGGTTCCACGACGAACGGAATCGATTTCGCGAACACGCGTTTCCTTGACCAGAATTCCGCGAACGTTGCCGACAGCAATGAAATCGGAGACTTCTTCGGGGGCGCGATCGCGGTCGGCGACTTCAACGGCGATGGTTTCGCGGATGTCGCGGTGGGCTCCCCGGGCGAATCCGTCGTTTCCGGCACGACGACCATATCCGGTGCCGGTGCGGTCCATCTGTTCAAAGGATCCTCGACCGGTATCGCGGCTTCGACCTTGATCCTCCAGTCGATGGGCTCGATCGCGATTCCCGACATGGCGGTCGAGACCAACGACGCGTTCGGTCAGACCTTGGCGTCGGCGGATTTCAACGGCGATGGCCGCGCGGATCTGGCGATCGGCTCGCCCGGGGAAACGGTGGGGGCCGTGGTGGATGCGGGCGCGGTGACCGTGGTCTACGGCGGAACGAGTGGCCTGTCGGCAACCGCTGGACCGGGCAAACAGATGTGGCATTATGGCTCGCGCGCCGTTTCGGGAGACTACTTCGGATGCTCGCTGGTTGGTCTGGATTTCGGGCTCAATGGAACCGGAACGGCTCGGTTCGCCGATCTCGCCATCGGGGTGCGGGGCCGGGACTACGCCACCATTGCGGACTCCGGTTTCGTCCAAGTCTTCTACGGCTCCGCGAACGGAGTTGGCACTTCGGGGAACCTTCCCCTGTCCCAGTCGACCGCTGGAATGCCGAGCACCGCCACCACCAGTGCGCGGTTTGGCACCCAAGTGTTCTGAACCACCCTTCGCGCGGAAGGCCAGCCGGGCGAAAATGGGCCCGGCTGGTCTTTCAGCGTTTGGCTCCGGGGCCGGGCATCACGCAACGAGGTGAACCGAACGCGCATAAATTGCGTAACATAGGAGGAGGGTCGACGAAGTCGTCGGCCGCACACCGGAGGTTCGCAGTGGTGCGTCGTCATGCTCTTGCCATAGTCCTACCGCTTTTCGCCGCCGTGGTTGCGGCCGGACCTCCGCCACGTTCCAAGGGCGCCGCCGCGGGCGAGGTTCCGGGGAAGGTCGCCGGCGAGATCGCCCGCCGCTGCGTCGCCTGCCACACGGGCAAGGATGCGCAAGGCGGCCTGGACCTGTCGCGACTGAATTTCCAGCCGAGCGATCCGAGAAACTTCGAGATTTGGGTCAAGGTCCACGACCGGGTTCGCGATGGCGAAATGCCCCCGCCCGGCGCGGCGCCGTGGGCCGCTCCGGCAAAGTCCGCGTTCCTTGCCGCGCTCGCCGATCCGATGATTTCGTCCGAACGGACCCGGGCCATGCTCGAGGGACGCGCGGTGCGGCGTCGGATGAATCGTTACGAGTACGAAAACACCCTGCGCGACATCCTCGGCGCGCCTTGGCTGCAGATCCGCGACATGCTCCCCGAGGATGGGATCCGCGCGCGCTTCAACAAGGTGGGGGAGGCGCTCGATGTTTCGCACGTGCAGATGGCGCGCTACCTCGCCGCCGCGGAATACGCGCTGCGCGAGGCGATGGTGCCCCGGAGCGCACGTCCCGAGCGGACGGTTCGTCGGTACCACGCTCGCCGCATGAGCTCGTTCGCCGGTCTCGCGGAATTCGACAACTTCAACAATTCCCCGGAGCGTGCCACGTTCCCAATGTTGGCCAACCGGTGCGACATTCCCGCGCTCGAGGGCAAGGCCCCGATGACCGTTGGCGACGCCAACCCGGCGGTGCGCGACGAGGAGGCGATGGGAGTGGTCGCCTCGGCGTACGAACCGTTGGAGCCGGTGTTCGATCGCTTCAAGGCGCCGATGGCGGGGAAGTACCGTTTGCGCGTGAGCGCCTACTCGTTCTGGGCGGGGCCCGAAAGCGAACGGCGGTGGTGGCGCCCGAGCCGCCACGACATTTCGCTTGGGCGAACCCATGAACCGGTCACCCTGTACGCGCAGTCGCCGCCGCGCACGCTGCGACGGCTCGACGCGTTCGATGTGGTGCCGGAAACGGGGGCCAAGGAGGCTCGGATCCACGAGGTGGACGTTTGGTTGCGCAAAGGGGAAACCATTCGCCCGGACGCCGCCCGCTTGTTCCGGTCGCGTCCGCCGAACTGGCGCAACCCGCTGGCGCGGCCGGACGGACAACCCGGGGTCGCCTTCCGGTGGCTCGAGGTCGAAGGGCCGATCGTGGATGCGTGGCCGACATCGGGGCACCGCCTGATGTTCGGGGATCTGCCCGTGGTCTCCGACGGATCCGGTGGAGTTCGCGTGGAGCCGCGCGACCCCGACACCGACTCGGCGAGACTGCTGCGTGGGTTCCTGGCCCGGGCCTGGCGGCGACCCCCCACGGATCAGGACGTGGTGCGCTACGTCCGGCTCGCCCAAACCTTGCGGGAGGGTGGGGCGTCGTTCATGGACGCCCAAATCGGCGCGTACTCCGCGATACTATGCGCCCCCGCCTTCGTCACCTTCGACGAGCCTCCGGGGCGACTCGACAACCGGGCATTGGTCGCACGTCTCGCCTACTTCCTGTGGAACACGGAGCCCGACGCCGGCCTTCGGAGCGATGCCGCACTCGCGAAGTTGTCGACCCCCAAGGGCCGGGAATCGGTTGCGCGCACCATGCTGGCCGACGCGCGCTCCACGCGATTCGTGGAGGCCTTCCTCGACTATTGGCTCGATCTGCGCAAAGTCGGAGGCGCGTCGCCCGACGAGGTTTTGTATCCCGATTACTACCTCGACGACTGGTTGGTGGAATCCTCGGTCGAGGAAACTCGGGCGACGTTCCAGGAAATGCTGCGTACCAACCGGCCCGTCCGGGAACTGGTGGACAGCCGTTGGGCGATGCTCAATGCCCGCGTCGCCGAACTCTACGGAATCGACGGCGTGGAGGGAACCACGTTTCGGCGAGTCGCGCTGCCCGCGGATTCCGTCCGGGGTGGATTGCTCACCCAAGCGAGCGTGCTGAAGATCACGGCGAACGGCACGACGACGTCGCCCGTGCTGCGGGGGGCGTGGATCAACGAGCGCCTGCTGGGGTTGCCGGTGCCTCCTCCGCCGAAAACGGTTCCCGCGGTCGAGCCCGACATACGCGGCGCCACCACGATTCGACAGCAACTGGCCAAGCACAGTTCCGATCCCGCCTGCGGCGGATGCCACGCCAAGATCGATCCGGCCGGCTTCGCCCTCGAAAATTTCGATGTGTTCGGCGGTTATCGAAAATGCTATCGAGCGCTCGGTGCCAAGGACAAATCGGCGGGCCGGGGAAAGAACGGACAGCCCTTCACGTTTGGGGACGGGCCCGTCGTCGATTCCTCGGGGCGTTTGCCGGACGGTCGAGCCTTCCGGGACGTCAAGGAACTCAAGCGTTTGCTGGCGGCCGATGATCGGGCGCTGGCACGAAATCTGATCCGACATCTATTGGTGTACGCCACGGGTGCGCCGGCCCGGTTTGGCGACCGACCCGCGATCGAAGCGGTGCTCGATCGCGCGAAACCCGATGGCTACGGCGTACAATCCCTCATGATCGCGCTCGTCCAGAGCGATCTGTTCCGGAACAAGTGAAAACCATGAAGCAAGTCGCTTTCCTCACGGGCAAGTCCCTCTCGCGCCGGCATTTCCTTCGCGGTTCGGGGGTTCTGCTTGGATTGCCGCTCCTCGACGCGATGTCGCCGGCGCGCGTCTCCGCGGCCGCGGATCCCGCGGCGCAACCCACGCGATTCCTGGGAATCTGCAACAATCTCGGCGTACTTCCCGAATTGTTCTTCCCGGAATCGAAAACCGTGGGGCGGGATTACGCGCTGTCGCCGTACTTGTCGCATCTGGCCGCGCACAAGCAGGATTTCACGGTGTTCAGCGGTGTTTGGCATCCCGATGTGGACGCCGGCCACCCCGCCGACAACTGTTTCCTGACCGCGGCGCCGCATCCGTCGAGCGGAGGATTCCGCAATTCGATTTCGCTCGACCAATATGTCGCGGAGCGGATCGGCCACCTGACGCGATTTCCGTCGTTGACCCTGGGCGTCAATGTCGACCGGAGCTACACCAGCCTGTCGTGGACGGCCGGAGGGGTGCTCATACCCTGCGAGACCCAGGTGTCGTCGGTTTTTCGACGCATGTTCCTCGGGGGTTCCCCCGCCGAAGTTCGGGCCCAGCAGCAGCGCCTCGCGATGGGGCGCAGCATCATGGACGCGGTGGCGGAGGAGACGGGCACGTTGCGCCGGACGGTGGGCAAACGGGACAAGGAAAGGCTCGATCAGTATCTCGACGGGGTCCGCGATCTGGAGAAGCGATTGGTCCAGCAAGCCGCTTGGGAATCCCGGCCGCGGCCCAAAGTGTCGGTTCCGGTTCCGGTCGATCCCTCGGACCCCCGCGAGTATTTTGGCAAGGTCGGGCTGATGTACGATCTGGCGCGCCTCGCTTTCGAAACCGACTCCACGCGCAACATCACCCTGATGCTGGATTCGGTCAGTTCGCCGGCGATCCAGGTCGAGGGCAAGTCGGTGTCGGGCGGATACCACGATCTTTCCCACCATGGACGCAACCCGCAGAAACTCGCCGACTTGGAGCGGATCGATCGGGAGCACATGAAGTGCCTCGATCGGTTGTTCACCGATCTCAAGGCGCGCAAGGAAGGGGGACGGTCCCTCTTCGACGGCACGATGGTCCTGTA
>JBJTRZ010000575.1:0-3146 GCA_046076415.1 Armatimonadota bacterium | reverse complement strand
TTGCTCTTCACCACGTAGTCGTAGCCGTCGTTCCCTCTAATCACGAAGACCGATTGCCCCTTGGGAGCACTGTTCTTCGCGTATCCGACCGTGAAGCCGAAGTTCGCCTTGCCGTTGAGCGAAAGCGGTTCGGAGATCCATCCGCCCCCGGTGGTCCGACGTTCGGTGGTGCCGAGGGTGACGTTGACCACGTCCGTGATGCAACCCGAACGCCAGTACTCGTTGCCGAGGAACGCGCCCACGGTGGTGGTCGGGACCGAGGTCACGACACTCCAGGTGTCGCAGTCGAGCGTGACGATGGTGGATGCGTAGCCGGAGCCGTCGACTCCCGTCTCGACGATGCGGTCGGGCGTTCCCGACAGGTTGCCACTCTTGTAGAGCTTGAACCGCACCTTGGCTTTGGTGATGTCGCCCGAGTTGCCGTCGGCGATTTCCGCCACGTTGGCGGAGAGGCGCACCGGAGCGGTGGTGATGGTCGGCCCTGCGGTGGTCACCGCATTGTCGCCCACGTAATTCACCGTTGCATCCTCTTGGTCCACCACCAGGGTGGCGCCGGCGAGGCTGATCAGGCTGGCGTCCTTGACCTTGATCCCGTAGGTCCCGGCCTTGGCGCCGACCCATCCCGTGATTGTCCAAATGCGCGCGTTGCCGTCGTCCACCACCGACGCCGAGAGTCCGGCCGGCAGGGGAAGGGGGGTCAACGCGAAGTCGGCGAGATCGCCGTCGACATCGACCGCGCGGATGACGATCGGGGCGACGGGGTCGCTATAGTCGACGGTCTGGTTGTTTCCACTGGTCACGGTCACGATCGGAGCGTCGTTCACGGGAGCCACCGTCACCGTGATGGTGCCCGTGTCGGTGCCGCCGTTGCCGTCGGAAACGGTGTAGTCGAACGTCTCGGTACCGTTCCAGTTGGCGTCGGGCGTATAGCGGACCTTGCCCGCGACGATGCTGGCGCTGCCGTGCGCCGGATCGTTCACGGACTGGATCGAGAGCGTGTCGCCATCCACATCCACGTCTCCGTCGAGAACGTCGATGTCCACCGAGAGGTCCTCGTTGGTGGACGCCGTATCGTCGTCGGCGACCGGGTTGTCGTTCACCGGATTCACGGTGATGGACACGGTGGCGATGTTCGAATCCACGGTTCCGTCGTTGACCTTGAACGTGAAGCTGTCGGGCCCGTTGTAGTTGGCACTGGGCGTGTAGGTCGCCGTTGCGCCCAAGAGGGTCAGCGTGCCATGGGCCGGAGGATTCACGATCGAGTATTCGAGCGAGTCGCCATCAATGTCGTGGGCGACCAGATCGATATCCTTGACCGTGTCCTCGTCCGTGGCAACCGACTGGCTGTCGGCGGTCGGGGCATCGTTCACCGGGTTCACGGTCACCGTGATGGTGCCCGTGTCGGTGCCGCCGTTGCCGTCGGAAACGGTGTAGTCGAACGACTCGGTGCCGTTCCAGTCGGCGTCGGGCGTGTAGCGGACCTTGCCCGCGACGATGCTGGCGCTGCCATGCGCCGGATCGTTCACGGACTGGATCGAGAGCGTGTCGCCATCCACGTCCACATCTCCGTCGAGGGCATCGATGTCCACCGAGGTATCTTCGTCGGTCGACGAAGTGTCGTCGTCGGCGGTCGGGGCATCGTTCACCGGATTCACCGTGATCGAAACCGTGGCGACATTGGAGTCGGAGGATCCATCGTTGACCTTGAACGTGAAGCTGTCGGGCCCATTGTAATTGGGATCCGGCGTGTAGGTCACGTTCGGTGCGGACCCCGAGAGGGTTCCGTGGGCCGGCGCTCCGACGATGGAATAGGCGAGCGAATCGCCGTCCGTGTCCGAGCCGGTCAACGTGATCGCCTTCGCGGAGTCCTCGTCGGTGCTCACGGATTGCGCGTTGGCGGTCGGAGCGGAATTCCCGACCACCAATATTCCGCCTCCCGTCGCATCATCGTTCCCGGGTCCATCCGCTAGCATGGAGAACGAGTAGGAGCCCTTGGCGAGCGTCGACGGCACGGCGAGGGTGAAGGTTCCGCTGTATCCGGTCCCTCCGACCGTGACCGGAGTGGCCAGTCCGGACACGCTCACTCCGGACGGTAGCCCCGAGATGGAGAGCGCGACATTGTTGACAATCCCGCCCGGTGGGGGGGGCAAACGGTTGATTTTGAAGCTGAAACCCGCCGGTCCGCCGGTGCCCGCGGTCACCGCGCTCGTTTGCGTGATGGGCGAGATATTGTCAAGCTTTGGACTATCAGTGAAGACATGGGTCGCGACCAGCCCGGAGCTTTCGCCGGTGGCCGTGAGGGTGAACGTGACGCCGAGGTGTTCCTCCTGCACCACGAAGTCGCGGTTCTCGAAATCGCCATCGCCGTTTGCGATCGATTGCCCGTTCCAAGCGTCGTGGTCGCAGTGGCACGAGGTTTCGATGTGCAGATCGACGGTTTCGCCCGATTCCCAGCCTTGTCCTGAAATGACGACGGTGTCGCCCGGATAGTAGTCGGGTTGGTCGGTGGTAACCGATGCGAAGCGCATCGACTTCGCGCCGGCCACGCCGCCCACCGCCGCGAACAACGCGGCGACGAACAGTACACCGGCGCGCCGTTTGCGCCGGGAAACGAGGTCTTGCCTCATGGTGTGATCTCCTTGCTCCACCCGATGGCCGCGGGAGTGCGACCGGTCCCCTTGCTCGTCGACCACGGTCGACCGGCGGGGATCCGCGTCGATCCTAGCGCCGGTTGGCATCGCCGGAAACCCCCGTTTCGGCAGATACAATGCGGGATGCCCGAATCGATTCGCCTGCCGTTGACCGTGGACCATGTCGTCCGCACCGGTTTCGCCCTGGACCAAGCCGCCCGTGGGGGCCGGGTTCCTTTCGATCGCGATCCGCTCGTGGCGGCGGTGGTCGCCGGAGCGCTTGATCTCCCCTCCGCGAACCCACCGGAAATCGAAGGAACGCGTTGGGTCGCGGTGGACGCCGGGGACGATGGCTGGTTCTCGCCGCCCGCGTTCCGCCGGGGCGGGTACCTGTTCGCGACGGTCGAGGCGGACCGCGAAGGAACGGTACTGCTCAACGCGTCGTCGAACTCGCTCGCCTATGTCAATGGCGAACCGGTGCGGACGACATGGTCCACGGTCAACGGCAGGCGAATC
>JBJTRZ010000574.1:0-3979 GCA_046076415.1 Armatimonadota bacterium | reverse complement strand
CCGATCCCGAAGGGCGGCTCGGCGAGGACCACACCCCCGAACAACACGCGCTCCCCCTGATCATCGACACCGGGCTCGGACGTCGGTCGAAGTTCACCATCTACGGAATGGACTGGGACACGCGCGATGGCTCCTGCCTGCGCGATTTCATCCACGTGACAGACCTCGCCGACGCGCACATCCGCGCGGTGGAGTATCTGCGGGCCGGTGGCGCCACCAACGCGTTCAATCTCGGGAACACCTACGGCACCACGATCCGCGAGGCGGTCGCGGCGGCCGAGGCGGTCATGGAGGTTTCCATCCCGTGGGAAGCGGGTCCGCGCCGCCCCGGGGACCCGGGACGCCTCACCGCATCCTGCGACAAGATCAAATCGGTGCTCGGTTGGGAACCGCGCTACCCGGATATCGAAACCATCATCCGGCACGCCTGGGTCTGGCGACGCGACCACCCGCAGGGCTACGCCACGCGCTGAGCGGGATCAGGCTGCGAGTTGCCGCGGTTGGCCCACGGCCGAGCGGCCGAACGCCACGCCGTCGAGCCAAAACCAATCGAACGGAGCCTCGCCCAGCGGCATGGCCACGATGTCGACGAATTCCACGAGGCGCATTTCGTCCTGGAAACGTTGCGCGGCGCGGGGCTCGCTGAAGGACGCCAAGTGCTCGCGACCTTCCCGGCGGAGGCAGACATACTCGCCGGTCTCGATGTGCCTGAGCATGAACACGACGCGGTCGAAGCGGTCGGCGGGGTGTGTTTCTCCGTGCATACGTAGGCATTCTCGGCATTTCGAAGTGGTAGCATGAGGGCCTGACCATGTCCCACCCGAAAGCCGCCGCCCACGCTCGGGGAAACCGCGTGCATCCGGCCGTGTCGCGCGGGTTGGTCCACCTCTTCCTGCACCCGCCGCGGCGCATTCCGTGGGCCACGCCCAGATCGGCCCTGGGCGCCGCCTACCGCCGCATTTCCCTGCAAACCACCGACGGAATCCGCCTCGCCGGCTGGCACGTGCCCTGCCCGAATGCCCGCGCGGTGGCCGTGCTCGCCCACGGCTATTCCAGCTGCCGCGAAACCATGCTGCCCTACCTGCGCATCCTGCGGAGGCACGGCTTCGCGGCCGTGCTCTGCGACTTCCGCAGCCACGGATGGAGCACCGGCGACATGGTCACCCTCGGACACAAGGAACACCTCGACCTCGAGGCCGCGGTGCGCGCCGCGCGAATGCTCCACCCCGACCTTCCGGTGATGCTCGTCGGGGAAAGCATGGGTGCCGCCACCGCGCTCAAAGTGGCCTCCGACGATCCGGATATCGTCGCCGTGGTCGCCGATTGCGCGTTCGCACGCCTCGACGACCCCATCGCCAACCGCCTGCGCATCACGTTCGGCGAACCCCTTGGCGCACGACTCGTACCGGGCGCCGCCGCCGAAGGCGCCCGCCGCCTCGGTGTCGACCCCGCCAGCGTCGCTCCCGAGGAATGGATCGCCCGGATCGCCCCGCGGCCCGTGTTGCTGGTGCACGGCGAAGCCGACCGCCTCATTCCCGTGGAGCATGCGCACCGCCTGCATCGCGCCGGCGGCGACTCCGTCGAACTCTGGACCGTGCCCGGCGCCGCCCATGCCCGCAGCATCCGAACCTCCCCCTCGGAATACGCCCGGCATTTGGACGCGTTCGTGGACCGCGTGCTCGGACCCGACCCCGCAGGAGGCACCGTTGGAAACGCCGCCTGACGACCGCCTCGCCGACGTGCTCCAGCGCATCCTCGCCTTCCGGGAAGCGCGCGATTGGGCGCGTTTCCACAACCCCAAGGACGTCGCGCTCTCGCTTGCCCTCGAAGCGGGAGAGGTGCTCGAATGGATGCAGTGGCGCAGCGGCGACGAACTCACGGAGCACCTCGAGGCGAACCGCGAGGGGGTCGGCGAGGAACTCGCCGACGTGCTGTACTGGACGGTGCTGCTCGCCCATGATCTGGGCATCGACCTCGCCGACGCTTTCCGGCGAAAGATGGAGCGCAACGCCGAGAAGTATCCAGTCGAGAAGGCGCGCGGAAGCCACCGGAAATACACCGAACTCGCCGAGGACGCGTCCCCGGACTGACGCGCACGCCGAAGCGGTCGGCCGGGATCAGCCGGCGGCGTGCACCACCGGCCGTTTGCCGGGATCCTGCTCGGCCCGCCGGAGCACTTCGTGGGTGAGCGGAGCCACATCCCCTTGGCCCGTAAGGAAAAATTTCGCGAGGAAGCGGAGCGGACTCGCCTCGATCCACTGGAAATACACATGCGGCTGTCGGTTGGTGCGGCGACGCACCTCCAGCAGCAGCGCCGCGATCGCGTTGGGCACCGCCACACCGTGGCACCGAAGCACCCAGAAACCGTCCACGTCGAGGCCTTCCACCCGGAGGGTCGACGAAAAGCTGGAGGCGTCCTGAACGTACACTTCCACGAACGCCCACCGTTCCTGTTCGGGGAAATGGTGCCGCCACGCCGCGGTCCGCGCGAGCTTGGTATACTCCGACGCGTCCTCCTCGTCCGGATGGTTCGCGATGAACCGCACCTCCGACTGGGTGGCCATGGTCTCGAGCATGCGCACCGCCGCCTCGTCGAACTCGACCGCATCCACACGAAGTTCGGTGGTGCGCCACAGGCGCGAGATCGTCGACACGGCGAGGATGGCGAAAATGAACAGCAACGAAATCCGCAGGCCCTCGGGCTGCGTCCAAACGTTCACCGCCAATGCGTACACGAACACCACGGTGACAATCCCGTAGCCGACCAGGGCGACCTTTTCCCGGGTGCGCAGCGCCGCGAGCGTCACCGCAATCGTCGCCGAGGTCATGAGCGCGAGCACGCCGGTCGCGTACGCCCCCGCCTGCGCGTCCACGTCCGCGTCGAACAGCACCGTCACCAGCAGGCACAAGCCGGTGAAGATGAGCACGAGCGGACGGATCGCGCGGCTCCATTCCGGAGCCATGCCGTAGCGGGGCAGGTAGCGCGGCACGATATTGAGCAATCCGGCCATGGCGCTCGCCCCGGCGAACCAGAGGATGAGCACCGTCACCGCATCGTAGACCGTGCCCAGCGAATCACCGAAGTACTTGTGCGCCATCCAGGCCAGCGCACGCCCGTTCGCGTTGCCCGCCTCCTTGACCACATCGACGCGGAAGCGATCCGCCCCGACCTGAACGATTCCGGCCTTGGCCGACACCGCGCCGATACGCTCGGTCGTGGCCTTGAAATCCAAGCTGGTTTCGGTGGCCACCGGGATCGCCGGCACCGGGACCCGCACGTCCTTGGCGGGATCGGGAACATCTCCCTCCGGACGGATGCCGACCTCGACCCCGCGAACGAGGTCCTCGCCGGAGACCACGGCCGAACCCGCAAGGCGGGGCTGGAATTCCCCCACCGGTATCAAACACGTGGTGGCGACCGAGGACGACACCAGGAGCACGCTCATCACGGCGGCGGCGGTGGCCAGAAGACGTCCCGCGTTGCGGATACGCCCGGCCGGCTGCTCCGGATCGTCGCCGGGATCCCCCTTCACGAGCGGCATCACCACCACGCCCGTCTCGAACCCCGATAGGCCGAGCGCCAATTGCGGAAACACCAGCACCGCGGCCACGATCATTCCCGCCGTGGTCGGATGCTGCGCGGTCAATGCGGTGCGCCATCCCCCCAGCACGTCGGGATGCTGCACAACCTCCATCAGTCCGCGCCCCACGACCATCAGGTTGAGCCCGATGTAGGCGATGACGATCGCCACCGCGATGCCGATCGCTTCCGTGAACCCCTTGAGGAAGACGGCGCCGAGGAGCAGCACCAAAAGCAGGGTGATCGGAAGTTGCGCGTTGTGGAGCGCGTGGGGCACCAACGGGTTCTCCACCACGTGCGCCGCGGCATCGGCCGCTGAAAGCGTGATCGTGATGATGAAACCCGTGGCGGCGAATCCGATGAGCGAGAGGATGAGGAGTTTTCCCTGCCAGTAGGGAA
>JBJTRZ010000573.1:0-7287 GCA_046076415.1 Armatimonadota bacterium | reverse complement strand
CGGCCGCCGCCGCCTCGGGCACGTAGGGATCGTACCCATCCGCGGGGGCCGTGGACAACAGGATATCGTGCGACGCGCAGGTGGCGCGACGCTGCGCCTGCGTGGCGGCGGGCACGGGTTCCACCCCGGCGCGCACCGATTCGGGAAATGCGCCGCGGATGGAATCGGCATCGCCGGCAGGGTCGGCGATCCCGAGATGCAGTTGCGGCATCTCCTCGCGGAGGCGCACGAACGCGGCGACCAAGGTTTCGGCGCCCCGCGACGGCGCGAATTCGCCCAGCCACAGGAGGCGCGGTATCGCTCCCGTGGGCGAAGCGTGTTCCCCGCCCGAAAAATCGTCGCGATCGGCCCCGGCATGGAAGGGCAGCACCCGGTCCGCGGAAAGTCCGAGCGTATCCACCAGGAATGCGCGGTCGTCGGGTTCGGCGCACAACACCGCGGCCGAACCGCGGATTCCCGCGCGCCACGGCTCGATCACGGTCCGGGGAAACCGAAACCGCTCGAGCACGCCCGGTCGGCCGGCCGCTCCCCGTACGTTCACCCGGTGCCAAGCACGTTCGGCGAGGCGCGGCGCGCGTACGACCACGGGCGGAATGCTCGAGGCGTCGCGCGCATCGTGCAGGCCGATCACCGCTTCCTGAGGAACCTCCACCACGTCGAAATCTCCCGCACCGGCCAGCAACGCCCGGCGCGGCGCAGGCCCGATCGGGATGCCCGCCAGCGGCCGCGCGGTGGCCTCGGCTTCGAAATGCCGGACCACGTGTCCCCGCTCGGCGAGTTCCGCGTCCGTGCGCTCGACCAACCACCGATCCGCCGGATCGTCCCGGAGCACCACCCGCAGGACACGCATCTCAATCCTCCCCGGCGGCCGCGCCGCGCGCGATCCGCTCCACGCACTCCACGAAATCCGCCGGTGCGACGGCCCCTGCCAGCATCGCATCGAGCCGATCGGGGTCGACCGTGTCGCAGGGGGCGAGCGAAACCGTCCGCACCGCACCCGGCGACGTTTCCACCGAAATCCGACTCCAGTTCACCGACCGAACGGCCTCCGGGAACCGGGTCACCGCGATCGTGCGGATCCGCGCGCGCACGCTGCCATGGGGAGGCGCGACCATCGCCGCCTCGATTTCATCGTCGCCCACGATGCGTCGCACCGCACCCGCCTGCTCCAATCCGCCGTACAGACCCGCGTCGGGATCGATGTCGTGGTACGCAATGTCGAGGCTGCGCAGCACCGGGTCCGACCAATCCAGGCCCTCGGCCGCGCGGAACTCCTCGAGCAGCGCCCGCTTCGCCACCCAGTCGCAGGTATCGGCAAGCGACCACGGATCCCGGGCCAATCCGGCGAGCACGCGCTCCCATTCGTCGAGCACCTGATCGGTTTCGGGCGAACTTCCATGGAACCGCTCCCGGGCCGCCTCCAGATACGCCGACTGAATCTCGAGCGCCCCGATCGTGCCTCGACCCTCGCGGGGGATCAACCATTTCCAGGTCGGATCCGCGGAGATCGTCCGAAACGCGCCAACGGGATCGGCGGGCATGAGCCCCGCGGGACGCCATCCGGTTTCGAGCAGGCGCGCCACCAAAAGCGTCGTTCCCACTTTCAGGAACGTCGCGGTTTCGCACAGGTTCGCGTCCCCGCAGATCACGTGCAGGCGCCGGAACATCCTCGGATCGGCGTGGGGTTCGTCGCGGGTGTTGACAATCGGCCGTTTGTGCAGGGTGTCGACCGATGCGACCACGCTCATATGGTCGGCGCGCTGCGAAAGCTGGTAGTCGACTCCCTTGGCGCCAGCCCGCTCCACCCCCACCTTCCCGGCGCCGGCGAACACTTGGCGCGTGACCAGGAACGGCAGCAGGACGGCGAGCAACGCGTCGAAGGCGGGTTCGCGGCGGATCAAATACGACTCGTGCGTGCCGTAGGACGCACCGTGGTGGTCGGTGTTGTTTTTATAGAGGGAAACTTGCTTGCCGGTGGCCTCGCCCTGTTGGCGGGCGATGGCGTGCAAAATCCGCTCTCCGGCCCGGTCGGCCGCGACGAGTTCGCGCACCGACGTGCATTCCGGCGTGGAGTATTCGGGATGGCCGTGATCGTTGTAGAGTCGCGCGCCGCTCGCGAGCACGCGATCGGACCGCAGGGAAACATCGGTGGAGATCGGCCGTCCCGCCTGCTCGAACCGCGCGTCGACGGGATCGATGGCCAGATGGTCGACGGTGAACCCCCGCAGGTCGCGCCGCGGATGTTCGTCGAGGTAATCCCACCCGGCCACGTGGGGAAAATGGCACGCGCGCACAAGCGCGGCGGCTTCGTCGACCAGGTCGCCGGCCCCTTTTCCCTCGACCAGGATGCCGTATTCCGTCTCTATCCCGACCATGCCCGACCAGTATACCGATGCGCTGGTCGGCCGCCCGTCCGAGATCGGGATCACCCGGCGGCGGCCAAACGCGCGGTTCGGTGGAACGCGTCCGCGAGCGCGGGGTAGAGGTCGCGGTAAACGGGGTACCACCGCGCATAGGCGGCGGCTTGGGCACCGGGCGCGGCGCCGGGCAGCGTGCCCACCGTGCCGGCGCAGGCCGTCGCCACATCGTGAGACGCTCCGGTTCCCACGGCGGCGAGGAGGGCGGCGCCGAGGGCCGGGCCTTCATCCACGCGCAACCGAAGGTGGGGCGCACCGGCGGTGTCGGCCATCATTTGCAGCCACGTGTCGGACCGGGCACCCCCGCCGCTGGCGCGCACTTCCGTCACCGGAACTCCCGCTTCCCGGAGCAGCGTGAACGAATCGGTCATGGCGTAGGCGACGCCTTCGAGCACGGCGCGGGTGAACGCGGACTTGTCGGAGCGCAGGGTGGCCCCAAAGAAAACGCCGCGCGCGTCGGGATCGGGATGCGGCGTGCGTTCGCCGATCAGATACGGGAGGAAAAGAAGTCCTTCGCATCCCGGAGAAACGGTGGCGGCGGCGGCGACCAATTCGTCGTAGGACGTGCCCGGCGCGAACGTGTCGCGCCACCAGCGGAGGCTGCCACCGGCGGAAATGACGCACCCCATCAGGTGCCATGCGCCCGGAACGGCATGGCAAAACGTTTGGATGCGCATCTCGGGATCGATCGCGGGCGTGGCGGCGTGGGCAAACACGACCCCCGACGTGCCGAGCGAGGAGGAAACGAGTCCCGGGGATACGATGCCCGACCCCACGGCGCCCGCGGCCTGATCCCCGCCCCCGCCCACGACCGGGGTGCCCGCCCGCAGGCCGGTGGCTTCGGCCGCCGACGCGGAGATCGCACCGGTGACCACCGTGGACTCGTGCACGTCGGGGAGCCACGCGCGAGGGATATCGAGCAGTTCCAGCATTTCCGACGACCATGTCCTGTTCCGCACGTCGAACAGCGACGTTCCCGACGCATCCGAGACCTCGGCCGCCAAAGTGCCGGTCAATTTTAGGCGGATCCAGTCCTTCGGAAGCAGGACGTGGGCGATGCGTGCGTAGATCGCGGGTTCGTGGTCGCGGACCCAGAGGATCTTGGGCGCGGAGAAGCTGGTGAGCACGGGTTGGCCCAGGATCCGGTGCAGTCCGGCGCGCCCACCCGCTCGCTCGGTGATCGCATCGCATTGGGCTCCCGTGCGCGCATCGCACCAGAGCATCGCGGGGCGCAGCACCTGGTGGTCGGCGTCGAGCAGGACCGCACCGTGCATCTGGCCCGTCAGTCCGATCCCCGCGACATCGGCTCCGGTGGCGCCGGCCATCGAAAGCACATCGCGAATCGCTCCCACCGCGGCGGGCCACCAGTCGTGGTCGGGATGCTGCTCGGCCCACTGCGGGTGCGGGGTTGAAAGCGCGTATTCACGGAGGGCGGTCGCGAGCAACTTCCCGTCGGCGTCGATCAGGATCGCCTTGGTGCCGCTGGTGCCGGTGTCGAGGCCGAGGAAGAGTGCCATGTCACTTTGCTCCCGCGGCCTTGCGCGCCGCGTCGTGGAAAAGGATTTGCTGGGCCCACCCGGCGTGGGCGCCGTAGCGCTCGATCCACGCATCCCGGGCGCGTTGATAGTTCGCCGCGGTGAGGGATTTCCCTGCGAGTTCCGGGGCGACGAGCGTCTGCGTGATCCGCCAAATATGGACGTCCACCGGAACCGCGTCGTCGCAATCGAACGCGAAGAGGGCGGCGCAATCGGAGATTTTCGGCCCGGCACCGGGCAGGGAGCACAGCAGCGCGTGCACCGCGGCGCGGTCCCCGACGGCGATGCGTTCGAGGCAATCCGGATCGCCGGCGAGATGCCGCGCGGCGGCGACGATGCGCGGTGCTCGAAAGCCAAGGCCGGCGGCACGCAAATCCGCCTCGGGTATGCGGGCCAATGCATCGAGTTCCGGGAACGGCACGAAGGGATCCTCGGGATTCCCCCCCGCGGCGCGCACGACGGCCCAGGCCATTGCGGATATTCGGGCCACCGGCGCGGCCGAGGCGAGCAGGAAGCAGAAGACGCACTCGAGGCGGTCTTGCCGCACGATGCGCAGTCCGGGGAAACGCTGCGCCGCACCGGCGAACCCGGGATTCGTGGCGCTCCAACCGGCGACCATGGCGGGAAGGTCGAGATCGTCGAGCCTGAGGAACCGGCGTACCGCAGCCTCGGGATCGGCTCCGTCGGCTTGCCACCGAAGGGTGCCGGCGTTTCGATCGCCCTGCAGAACTAAACGGCGCTCGCCGACCATTCCATACCAGGATCCGTCCGTTTCGCGCCGCCATCGGAACACCTGTCCACTGGCGAGCGTCGCATCGAGATCGAGGTCGTCCGGCCGCAATCCGCGCAGCAAGCCCTGTCGCACGGAACGTACTTTATCGTGGCGCGCGTGGCGCGGAAGGTATTTTGGTTGACGTTGGATATCGGTTCCGGTAGAATCCCGGAGGAGTGCGATCGGCACGCCATGAGGACTTCGGCAATAGTCCCTGTCGTATCGGAGTCTGGAAGGAAGTAGCGGAGCATGTTCGGAGCGATGCGCAACACCACACTGCGTCTGGCGGCAACGGCCACGTTGCTGGTCGGAGCTTCGTCGCTGGCCCACGCCCAGAACCTGCTCACGAACGCGAGCTTCGAACTCCCGGTCCTGGGTAGTTCCTTCGCACCGCAGGTGTCGGGCACGAACCTTGGTGGGTGGCTGGTTGGCACCGGTTTGAGCGGCGCACCGACCGGCACCGGTTCCGGCGTCGACCTCATCCGTGCTTACTGGCAACCGCAACTTGGTGCGCAGTCGATCGCCCTCAACAACAAGCGCGCTGGTGCGGTTTCGCAGACCGTCGCGCTCACCGCGAACAAGACCTACGCGATCGACTTCTTCATGTCGGGTCTGCCCACCGCCGGCTCCGGTTTCACGATCCAGCGTTTCAAGACCCTCGACATCTTGTTCGACAACGTGGTCGCGGGCTCCGCCACCTACGATTCGTACGGTGTGGACGGCATACAAGGCACCGCGGACGATCCGACGCGCGGCAATATGCGGTGGCAATTCAAGCACGTGGAATTCACGCCCACGCAGAGCCGCAACAATACCGTGACGTTCTTCTCCACCACCACGAACACGGACTTGGGTCCGGCCCTCGACGCCACCGATCTCCATGTGATGATTCCCGAACCGGCCACCGGCGCGCTCGCGCTCGTTGGCATCGGACCCCTTGCGTGGGTGCTGCGCCGCCGACGCGCGCGCTGACCCAGCCAACCCTGATCTCAGGCGCCCGGGCAACCGGGCGCCTTTTGCTTGTTCAGGCCCGAACGATGCCGGCGACGCGGAGCGGCACGCGATTCGCGGGGAACCACCCACGGGTGCCTTTCCAACGCGCCACACGGCGATGTCGCCCCCTCCGAATGCACCGCGAGCGAGGGCGTCGCCCCTCGGTCAGCGACCGGAGCGAATCCAGATGTTGACCGGGTAGTTGGAACCCGACAATGGGATGGTGCGCATGCGAACCGTGCGCGTCGCGCCGGGAGCGAGTCGAATGCGTTCGAGGAGCTTTTCTTTCGGGAGATTGATCTGCGGAATCTCGACCCGCTTGTCGCCGATGAGGAAAACACCGCCGGTCAGTCCCGCGGCGGGCTCGAGCACGAATCGAACATCGGCTGGTGCGGACGTTGGATTCTCGAGCTCGACATCGATGTCGTAGAACACCCCATAACAACCGTCGAGCACACCCCCGGGACGCTCCACCGGCGCGCGACCCAGGAATACCATGCCGTAGCGCCCCCCAACCCGGTAGCGCACCTTGAGCGTCTTCTGCGGCGTCGTGTACACGTGCTCGGAGAGGCGGTTCGCCTCCTGCACAAGCGCCTCGTGCACCGGGTGGTTGGCGAGGATGCCCGGCACCGTGAGGGAGTCGCCCAGTCGATCGGCCGCCACGCGCACCATCGGAGCCCCACCCGCGACCACACGGAACTGCATCAAGCCGGAGAGGGAGAGTCCCGAAGGCAACCGAGTCGCGCGCACCGCCATGCGCGAGCGCGGAGCGATGTCGAGCACGACTCCGGAATCGCCCTTGAAATCCGTCAGGAAGTCGGACGCGGCGCGGTAACCCACCCACACCGTATCGCGCACCGGGCCGGCATCGGCACCCACGGCTTGGACCCGCATCGGGGCGTCCGTGTCGTTGATCAACTCCACCACGAACCACACCGGGCTCTGCAATCCGTTCTGGTGGTGCCAGAGCAAACGGGCCGGCGAACGGTCCACCCGGCCCACGTACAGCGTCCCGAAATCGCTGAAACGCTCCGGATCATTGGAAAAGAAAAGCGCCTTGGTTTCCTCGCGCGGCAACGGACGGGAGCGCAGCGGGACGCGTACGGCGCGCCGGACAGGAATCAAATCCGGGCCGTCCACGCTCACCCACACCGGCACGACCTTGTCGCCGCCAGGTCGCGGCGGGGCAACCTTCTCCGGGGCCGGATCCAACGTCACCGTGGCCCCGGGGCGGCCCAGCGTGGCCTCGCGCGCGCGCCGCGCCACCAGCGTCGCCAAGGCGTCGGCCCGAATTCCCGCACCGGTGAGCGGAACAGGCTCCGCCCCGCGGAAATCCGCGGCGTAATGCAAGACCTTGACATCAACCCGCGCCGTCGCCCCTTCGCGCTCGAGCACCAGCGAGTCACGCCCCAAATCCTTGCCCGTCAAAGTCAATACGCCGCCGCGCAGCACGGCACCAACCGGCGACGCCTTGCCGCCTTCGGCGCGCAACGCGATGGGGCCGCGGGCCACGCCGCCGATCCGCACGGTCCTACGTTCGCCCAGCGGGATCACTTGCCGATCCAGCGAA
>JBJTRZ010000572.1:0-8464 GCA_046076415.1 Armatimonadota bacterium | reverse complement strand
CTAGTTGCGCCACGAGGCCGCTCCTTTCCAGAACTCCGCATGCATCAGGAGATCGCCTCCGCCGCGCCGGATACCGGTTCGGTGGCAAGGTAACGCTCGCGCTCGCCCGCGCTGAGCGTCCGCCAAATCAGGAACTGCTTGCGGAGCGTGTTGAGGAATCGCCGATTCACGCGCTTCCAGTTCGCCACGTCGCCGGATACCCGCATCAACGTCAGACGAAGATCGTAGACATCCTCGAGATCCGTGGGTACGGTTTCCAAACGAATGTGCTGCGACACGCCCAGATCGAAGGGGGCCAGCCAAGCCTTGCATCCGATCCGGTATGCCAGTCCATGCTCCGAATCGAAGGTCGCCTCCTCGATTCCCTCGGTGATGAAGTCTCCGACCGAATAGCCCTCGTAACTGCGGAACCACTCCGCCAGAAAGCCGTTGACCCCGCGCGCCTGATCGCCGGTCACCGCGAACGGAAGCCGGATGCCCCACGAATCCCCATCGGGATCCGGCACATTCCAATTACGGTTGATCGCAGGGGTGGCCACCTCGCTCGCCTTTTTCGCCGGCCAGAGCGTGGAGAGCAGCACCACGGCGACGATCACGAGCGTGGAAAGCACCGCCGAAATCGAGGAGAAATTCAGGGACAAGCCTTGGAGCAAGCCCAGCACGGTGAGCAGTTTGCTGATGGCCTGACCGAGCACGTACCCCGCCACCGAGCCGAGGATCGCATACACCAACGCCTCGGCCATGAACAACGTGCCGATGTTCGCCGGCGAAAGGCCGATCGAGCTGAAGATATGGATTTCCTTGACGCGCTCGTAGACGGAGCCGAGCATCGTGTTCAGCACGATCAATGCGGCGATCAGGATGGGAACCACCACGGTCTCCATCCCTGCTCCACTGGTGGCCGCAATCGACGAGAAGCGTTCGATCTTGCCGCCCGACGCCGCGTAGAGGTTCATGTCGACGCGCTTCATCAGGTTGTCCTGAAGATCCGTAAGCACCGCCGCGGAATCGTCGCCATACCCGATCGCCACCGACCGCAGATCGCCGCCGAGATTCACCAAGGTTTGGTACGGAATGAAGAAAACCACCTCGGGATCCAAGTGCAGGTATTGCTGGAAGCCCGACGAGTTGTCGGCCTTGCCCTGTTTCTGGAGCTGCTGCATTTGGACGAAGTCGACCGGCGTGAGGGGTTCCTGATCGAGGTCGAGCACTTGTTTGAGGCGCTCCTGATCGACTATGCCCACCACCGTGTAATCCTGGCCCGAGAACGACACCTTCGCGGAACCCACATCCGCGTCGGCGACCCGCAACGCGTCCGCCACCTTGCGCGGAAGGATGATGGCAAGGCGGTCGGTCGGCTCGAACCATCTCCCCGCCACCACGGCCTCGCCGATTCCGCTCACCTGGGACTCCTGTGGAGAAAGCCCGACGGTTCCCTTGGCGCCGAATTCCCGATCCGCCCGCTTGAGCGTCAGGAACGTCTGCTCGCCCGGTTGGGTGCCGAGGAACCATCCCCGCGGCGCCACCAATCGACTCCGCCCGAATTCGTCGTCGAGCAGGCGATACGCCACCTGCTGCAGCGCATTCCAGTTCGGGTCCCGCAGGAGGATGCCGTTGTGCAGCGGTTTGCCCGGCGCCGAAACGCGATTGAAGCGCAGGTCCTGAACGATCGATGTGAAGGCGAGGACCGTGAACGTGAGGAGGACCAGGGTGGCGCAGGTGAGGCTCGTGCGCGCCTTGCGACGACGCATGTTCGCGACGCCGAGCGCGAACGCGGCGACGGCGATCGTGCCTTTTCCCGCATCGCGCGAGTGGGTCCCCGACGTCTCCTTGCTTTGCTCCTTGAGCTGCGCTTCGAACTTCTGCCACACGAGCACGGTGACCAGCGCGGAGAGCGCGAGCATGATGAACGCGAGGAGGATGATGCCGGCATTGAGCGTGATGCGGAATGCCGGATGGATCAACGCGAAGACCAGGAAGACGCCAAGGAACAGCAGGAACGAGGCGAGCAGTTGCCGTTTGAGATCCGAATAGCCAAAGAGCAGCCGTTCGAGGAAATACGCGAACGGCAGCATCAAGGCCAGGTAGAAGATGACCCCGTTGACGACATCCTGCTGCGTCTTCGTGACGTCCGGATAGGCCCGGGATTCGTAGCCCCAAGCGGCGCGGGCGTACGTGTCGAACGTTTGGTAGTCCAGCGCCGCGAGCGCCGCCTCGGCTTTGTCGATCGATTCCTTGGCGAGCGCGTGGAGTTTGAGCACGCCTTCGTTGCGGATATTGTTGTCCAGCAGCCGCTGGATGCGGAACTCGTCGAGGTTCCACATGTCCTTCGCGACCCGGAGGGCGGTGTGCGTGATGGCGGCGGACCGCGAAGAGTCGATGGCGTCGGCGCCGGCTCCCGCACCCATGACATATCCCTCGCCTTCGGGATTGGCCTTGGTGGAGTTGATCAGGAGGAACCGGGTGACCCCCGGCCCGGCGCCCATCACGATCTTGAACTGCCGCAACTTGTCGGTGGCCGACCCGCCTCCCGTCGCTCCGGGCGGTGGATTCGCGGCGGCGCCGCCGAACTCGTCGCCGCGCCGCGCGAACACGACGGCGGTGTCCTCGACGTAGCTGACGCCCGGCTCGGGTTTGGAGAGGGCGAACCCGTATTGCCTGGGTTCGCCGTTGGTGATGCCATCGTAGATGGTCATGGTCGAGAGCGTCCGCAGCGCCTGTTGGTCGACCAGATCGTAGATGGACGTGGCGACGCAGGGAAAGACGACGACGGTGACGTCCTTCTCGCCGGTGGTCACCGCGAATTCCACCGGATAGTCGGCGCCGGAAACCCCCTTGTCCGGGGCGTAATCGATGTCGCCGGTGGCGGGGTCCACATGGTAGGCCGCCACGCTATGGCGCTGTTGGTCCGCCGTGGTCGGGGGCATGCCCACGAAAGCGAAGGTTCCACGGCCTTCCTCGCCGGAAATGCCGGCGCGCCCATCGGACACCAATTGGACCAGATTCCCGCGCACCCCCATGAAACTTTTCGTGCCGGTGACATGGGGAAGGACGGCGAGCGCATCGGGAACCGGTGTCGACGGGACGAGCGACTTGCGCGGATCGTAGTCGCGCACGCGTCCACGCACCGTGGCGAAACCGGAACGCAGCCCCATCCGGGTCCACTGACTCGACTTGTACAGCGGGATTTGCTTGCGCGGATCGCCCGACGGATCGTTCGGGTCGTTCACGTAATGCTGCAGCAGGCAGACCAGGGTGCGCAGCTGTATCGCCAGGTTGGCGGGATTCACCTTGTCGGCGGTGTCGAAGGGCGTATCGACCTGGTTGCGCGAGTCGTCGATGGAGGCGAAAGTGACCCCGAACCCGCCGGCCATGCCGACCACTTCGGAATCGAAAGCCGGTTTGCCGGGAATGTAATTGCGCCACGTCTTGCCATCGACGGGATTCACCCCATCGGCGAAGCGCTTCTTCGCTTCGTAGCCGAGTACCGCCGCGACCTTCTCGTTGTTTTCCCGGGCAACCCGCGCAATATCCGAAAAAAGGTTCTGCGTGTCCTCGCGGACATTGACGAAATGCCCCTTGTAGAAGATGCCCAGCGATCGGGTTTGCGATGCCAGATCAAGGCCGACCCAAAGGTGGATCGGCTCCTCCGGATCCTTCGCCTGCCCGAAGAGGCGGGCGAATGGCCCCGGAACCTGCCAGCGGTCCATGTGGGCCGCAACCAGTTCGCGAATGCCCTGCAGGCCAAGGAAGTGCCCCGAGGTAGCCACGAACCAGAGGGTGCGTTCGTTGCCCACCTTGCGGAACGCTTCGGCGGTTTCGAGGAGCCCGGCGATCCCGCCGGCGGATTCGGCGGCGGGGGCCAGCGCGGGCACCACCGACATGCCATCGTAGTGCGCCTGGACCACGATGATCTGCCTGGCGACCTTGGGATCCTTGCTTCGACCGGGCAGGACGCCAATGAAATTGCGCGCGGGCACCCGCTCCCAAGCCATCTTCGAAGCGATCCGCGCCTCGGTCGGCCGCCTGCCCAGCGCCATCGCCTGCAAGGCGACCGCTTCGCTGCGACCGATGTAGAACCGAGGGATCGAGAGCGGAATGGATACGAATTTCGCCTCGGCCTCGCCGCGCATCGTCCGATCGGGCTCGATGAACACCACCGCCTTCGCTCCGAGGCGGGGCGCGTTGAGCCAATCCGTGCCGGAATTGAAGTCGACGAGCACGATGGCGCCGTCGATCCGTTTGCCCGCGAACGCTCCCAGCAATCCGTTTCCGCCGTACACCAACGGACCGGTCAAACCCTCGGGGGGGACCTGAGACGTGCGGACCAGATTGGGCCAAACCGCATGGATCTGGAAACTCCGTCCGCCCGCCCGCAACGTTGCACCGCGATCCATCGGAACGGTCGCCTCGAAGGTTTCCTCCGAGACCTGATCCTTGCCGAACAACGCCTCGAATCGGGACCGAACCCAGTTCGCGGCGGTTCGCTCCCCCGGGTATCCCACCACGCGCGATCCGGCATTCGACAGGGTCGACACAACCGTACCGATCCGCCGGTCGTCGATCGAACCCGCCAGTGCGCGGTATCGGTCCTCGACGGACACCGGGCCCTGCGCCCGCGCCACCAGGGACGCTGCCAAAAGGACCGCCAGGGACAGCAGGATGCGCAGGGAACCACCCCACGGGCGCGCTTCCCGGACCGGTCGGCAGCCGAGTCGGAATCCGCAGGCAACGAACATCCTCTTCGCGTCGTATCCCACGGCGCCACGTTAGACGCGATCCAGCCCCCTTCCTGCCTCCCCCCGCTCCGGGAGGAAACCCTCGCGTTTTCCCCGAATCGAACCGCACTTCCCCCAACCTGCCGAGGAGGCGCACGTCGATGACCCGTTGTCCCGCCTGCGGCGAGCCCGTCGCGGAAAAGGCCCGTTTCTGCGCCCAATGCGGCGCCGCGACCTCCGCCACCGCGGCCACTCCTCCGCCATCTCCGCCCCGAGCCGATTCGACCTCGGCTCCCGCTGCCGCCGCCGATACTCCAAGCGGGATGCCCCTCGGGGCGCGCGCCGGCCTCGCCGCGGGAGGCGCGCTGATCGCCGTCGCGTCGTTCCTGTTCGCACGGGCCTCGGGATGGCTCGGGGCCCCGGCTCCCAAACCCTCCTCCTCGGCCGTGCTCGCCCCGCCATCGCCCGCCACACCGTCCGCGCCCGTGCTGGCAGCCCCGGACCCCATGGCGCCCCAAGCCCCGGTTCTAGGCGCTCCGCCCGCGCAGGCGGTTCCCATGCCGGAGGATGTCATCGCATACCTGCGGTGGCTGAAGGCCTACGACCGTTCCCTTCGGGATCTCCAGGCCGAACTCGAGGGCGTGGGAGTCGCGATCATACCGGAGATTTACTCCGGCCTCGCGGCGCAGGCGATGGACGACGAGTCGACACCCCCACCCGCCGGTTCCGGCGTGGTATCGCGATTGGAAGGCCTCACGAGTCGACTCAACGGCAAGACCGGGGAATTCCGTTCGCAGCCTCCCCCGGAGCCGTGCGGTCCCCTCGCCCTCGCGTACCAGCAGGCGCTCGACACCGCGGTCGTCCAATGCGGGTCCTTGGTCGCCACGTTCGGCAAGATCGCCGCGACGTTCACGGGCAACGTCAATTCCGGTGCCGCCGACCGCAGCGCGATGCTCCCCGACTTGATGAAGGAAATCAAGGGGGGGGCCATGTCGCGCGACGCCGATGGGCAATTCCGGGCGTCGGGAGAGGCGCTCGATGCCCTGCGCGCGCGCTACACACAGATTCCTTCCGACATCGACCGGGGCGCATTCCGCATCGAACCCCTCGACAGCGGGATGGACCCCACGCGGTTCCTGATGGGCAAGCCGGGATTCTGATTGAAAACGGCCCGCGGATCCGAGCGATCCGCGGGCCGTGCCCTTTCGACGGGGATCAGACCCCCATCAGGATGTCGAAGAGCTTCTGATCGAGTTGCTCGTACGGAAGCGCCCGTGCCGTGATGGCGTCGACATCCATCTCCGCCTCTCGCAATGCCTTGGCCTTGCCCGGCGTATACCCGGCCAGCAGCGACTCGGTCTCCGGGTCCTTGGGATTCAAAAGGGCGAGCAGATCGCGCACTTCCGGATCCTCGTCGAAGCGCCGCGCCTTTTCCTTGAGGATGAGATACGAGCGCATGCATCCCTTGGCGAACGCGAGCAGGTCGTCGGTATCGGTCGAGGTGCGCAGCGGGTGGGCATCGAAGTGCCGCATCCCGTGGAACCCGTAGTTCTCGAGCAGTCGAACCAGGAAGAAGGCGTTTTTGGAGTCCTCCTGTCCGAATCGAAGGTCCTGATCGAAGCGCCCCGGCTTCTGGCCGTTCAGGTCTATGTGGAACAACTTGCCCGCATCGACCGCCTGCGCGACCGCATGGTAGAAGTTGAGTCCCGCCATGGTCTCGTGGGCGACCTCCGGGTTCACCCCCACCATATCCGGATGATCGAGGGTGGAAATGAAACCGAGCATCGCCCCGGTCGTGGGAAGGTAGATGTCGCCCCGCGGTTCGTTCGGCTTCGCCTCGAGCGCGAAGCGATAGTCGTACCCCTGGTCGATGGAATATTCGCAGAGGAAGTTCATCGCGTCGCGCATGCGCTTGGACGCCTCGACCGCGTCCTTGCCCGCGTCGACCTCCGCACCTTCGCGTCCGCCCCAGAAAACGTATACTTTGGCGCCCAGCGCATGGCCGATGTCCATCGAGCGCATCACCTTGCGGTAGGCGAACGCACGCACCTTGGGGTCGTTGCTGGTGAACGCACCGTCGCGGAAGATCGGATGCGTGAACAAGTTGGTCGTCGCCATCGGGACGCACAGGCCGGTGTTTTCCAAGCCTGCTCGGAATTCGGCGACGATCTTGTCCTCTTCGGCGGCGGAGCGGCCGAAACCGACCAGGTCGTGGTCGTGCAGATTGACGCCGTAGGCTCCGGTGTCGGAGAGTTTCTCCAACATCTCGAGCGGAGGCCAGCCGGGGCGGGTGGGCTCTCCGAAGGGGTCGCGGCCGTTGTTTTGCAACGTCCAAAGGCCAAAGGTGAATTTGTCGCTCTTGGTGGGTTGGTAGGTTCCCATCGGGGGCTCCTGTCTCGTGGGTGTTCGGCGTGGTGGAGGTTCGCCCCGCATCGGTTGCCCTCCTTCCCCTCGGGGCAAAACGGGATCGGTATAATGCGGCATGCCGCGCCATCGCCCTGGCCCGACGGCCGGAAACCGGGCTGTTCGCCCCCGTACTCCCGGATCCATCGTGCGCGAGGGCCATGTCGGCCTCCATCGCATTCGTGTGGAGAATCGTGCGGGGGGGCGGGTTCAGGTGCGCGCCGAGTCCGACGCCGATTGGACGACGATCGGGCGTGTGACCGCTCCGGCCACGCGCTCGACGGAGGGATTCCAAGCGGCCGAATACCTTCAGCCCGGCGAAGTGGCGGCGGTGGCCGTTCACGGCATTCGCATCCGCACCGGCGGGTCCGCCGATCGCAACGCACACAATCCGCTCATCGTCAGCGTCGTGCCCACGGAATTCGGCGGTCCACCTCCTTCGGGATTCGGCGGGCATGTCGCTGGAAGTGGTGGGATCGTGGTGGACGTTCCCGCCGGCACCGCGATTTTCCGCCATTTGGCCCCTTATCCCGGCAATCGCGCGTGGCTGGAATCGCGATCCGGCGCGCTGGACCCACTGCCCGGGGGCTGGATCCCATCGTCCACCGACACGCTGGTGATCGTGGTCGATCGCCCCGTCAATCCCTTGGCGAGCGTTGTCCTTCCCAACCGCGTGGGCGGCGAAGTCGAGCTCTCCTATCTCGATGGATCCACCGCGACCGCGGGGCATGTCGTGAAGACCGTGGAGGGAACGGGGCGCTTCGACGGCACGGCGCACACCGGCACGGGCCGCATCAACACCGCCCACGGGGGGGTGATCACCGTGGGCACGGCTCGGATCGACGCGGCCCTGCCCGAGGGCAAGGGGCGGGAGCGCCGGGGCGGATTCCAGATTTCGCCAAAATGGCATAGCAACCGCTACGACGGCGATATGAAGTCGGTGCTGCAGGTGGGCCGGTTGGATCCCGACGGGCGGCCGGCGCGGCGCCCGGGCCCGTACCTCGAAGGGCAAGCTCCCTTGTTTCGCGATGGAATCACGATCTCGGGATCGAGCGCGGTGGTGGACTGCCGGATCGACGACGGGGACTGGGAGCCCCTTCCGATCGTGACCGGCGCGCGCCTCGATGCGTTTTCCCCGGAAACGCTGTCGGACCTTCTGGCGGCCCAGGGCCGGCGGAAGGTGGTGCGTTCCGGGATAACGGCGTTTCGTTTGCGGCTGTCGGTCCCGTCGCCGGATACGGCCAGCGCGGTCGTGGCCGAGGAAGCACGTCGCGCTCAGGAACGGCGCATCGTTGCCGCGCGCCGCGAGCGCACGCCGATCGTGCGGGGACGTTACACCGTCA
>JBJTRZ010000571.1:0-7429 GCA_046076415.1 Armatimonadota bacterium | reverse complement strand
GTGCGATTCCCCCATTTCCAGGACGAATGGCTTCGGGACCTTCCGAACGAAGTTTGGATTCCCAGACCCTACGAAGGTCGTCCGTTTCATGTCTTCGAGACCGGCGGCACCACGGGGATGCCCAAACAGCGGATCGGTTGGGAAGACCATCTGCGCGATTACGAAGAGTTTTCCGAGACGCTCGACGATCGGTTTTTCCCAAAGGGAGGCAACTGGTTGATGCTCGGGCCGACCGGCCCGCGTCGCCTGCGTCTGGCAATCGAACACCTCGCCAACGTTCGGGGTGGCTCCTGCTACCACGTCGATCTGGATCCCCGATGGGTCAAACGACTGATCGCGGATCGCGAATTCGAGATGGTGAAGAAGTACAAGCGCCACTGCATCGAGCAGGGTGCGACGTTGTTGAAGAACCGCAAGATCTCGTGCCTCTTCACGACCCCGTTGCTCCTCGAAGGCTTGGATGAATTCGTGAATGTCCCGGACGCGGGTGTCAAGGGTGTGTTCTGTGGAGGAACCCAAATGACGCCCCAAACGGTGCGGTTCCTGGTCGAGGAGGTGCTCGACAATCGGGCCCAATTCGTACCCACCTACGGGAACACTTTGATGGGACTGGCGTGCAGCCGCCCACTGAGCCGGGAAGACAACTGGAGCATCACCTACCATGCCCCCCAACCCCGTGCGGTGCTGCGCATCGTGGATCCCGAAGACACGAGCCGCACCGTCGACTACGGGGCATGGGGTCGTGTGGAGTTGACGACTCTGACCAAGGAGTTTTTCATGCCTCGTTTCCTGGAACGCGACGAAGCAATTCGCCGGGAACCGTGGGAACAATTTGCGTGGGACGGGGTCGGCGAGGTTCGTCCGTTCGGAGCCCTCGAACAGAAGACCATCGAAGGCGTCTACTAGGAAACCCGAGCCGTTGCCTGCGACCACCGATTGGACCCGATTTCGCGGAAACCAGGGTTCCGGGAGAAGTTCCGCACCCGGCTTGGAGACGGTGTTCCAAAAAGGTGGAATCGCTTGGACGGCGTTGTTGCCCGGTATCGGACATGCGTCGCCCGTCGTCGCCAACGGCCGCGTTTACGCGATGTCGGCGGACGAAACGACCGGCACGCGCTTCCTGACCTGCCTTGATCTCGTTCGTGGCGAGCGGCTTTGGCAGGTTCCCATCGCCTACCCCATCCATCATCACCACGATTTCAACGCGGCGGCCAGTTCGACACCGGTGGTGCACGACGGACGCGTATTCGTATTGCTTCCCTCGCCCGAAACTTTCCGAGTCATGGGATTCGATCTCCGGGGCAATCGCCTTTGGGAACGGGATCTGGGTTCGTATCCAACCCAGCACGGAGGGGGTCAATCACCTATCGCGCACCGGGGAAGGCTGCTCTTTTCCGTGGAGCCCGACCAAGGGGACGGTGCGATCCTGGCGCTCGATTGCCGCACTGGCCGGACCGTGTGGCGAAGGGCAAGTTCGAGCAAGGACGCTCCGTACGCCTCGCCCTTCGTACGTCGCGGCTGGGATGGCCGGGAAGAAATCATCTTCCTTTCGACCGCGGCAGGATTATTGGCATTGGATCCGGACACGGGTCGCGACCGGTGGCAATGCTCCGACTTATTCCGCCTAAGATGCGTCGGCTCTCCGATCGAGATCGCGGGCGTGCTCGTGGCCACCAGTGGAAATGGTGGTGGCGACCGGCTCGCCGTTGGCGTGCGTCCCCCGTCGCGCGAGCGTCGCGAACCGGAGGTGCTTTGGCGGCTGCGCAGAGGCACGAGCTATGTTCCGACGCCGCTTTCGACTCCGCACGGATTGCTGTTTTGGACCGACGCGGGGGTGGCGCACATGGCGAATCCCCAATCGGGGGAAACGATTTGGCAGGAGCGCCTATCGTCCACCACCTTCTCCTCGCCGATTCTCGTCGACGATCGAGTTTGGTGCATATCCGCATCGGGTGAACTGGTATCCTTCGTTGCGGGGAGCGAGCCTCCCCGAACGGTCGACCGAATGAAATTCGACGGTCCCGCCCACGCGACTCCTGCCGTGGCCTCGGGGCGATTTCTCCTACGCGCCGCGGACCGACTCCATTGCCTTGCCGGGGCTTCCGCAGCCCGCTGAAAGACCTATGACCACCCTGCCCACACTCAACGTGCTTCGGCGCGGACAGCCTTATGAAAGCCTTGACGTCGTCCAACTAGCGAGCGTTCGCAGTGGCGAGCCCGTCGCCCGGATAGGTCAGGCGAACGCCGCGATGATCCGGCGCGATCTGCGGCGTCAGGACCGTGCGTGCCTGCGCGCGATTCCGTTCGCGCGCCTGATCGCGATGTATCCCGAGGCCGGCCGGCACTTCATGGAATCAACCCTTCCCATCGGGGATGCGACGCAATCGCCGGAGGAATACGTGGCCGCCCTCGCAGCATCCACGGGCCTTCCGCACGCCTTGGTCCGACGAAACATGACCAAGATCCACGAAGCGTTCGTCGAGATTCCATCGATTCTCAAGGGGCTCACGCGGGGATTGGATTTGTCGCTGCTGGATACTGGTCGGGGGATGCACGACGGTGCGCCGATGAGTTTCTTCGCTGCGGCCGACACACTTGCGGTGGTGTTGCCGAGCAATTCCCCGGGGGTGAACACCTTGTGGATGCCGTCCATCGCGCTCAAGGTTCCGGTGGTGCTCAAACCCGGGCGCGAGGAGCCTTGGACACCGCTGCGTATCATCCAATCGTTCGTGGCGGCCGGTGTTCCCGCCGAGGCGTTCGGGTTTTACCCGACGGACCACGAGGGCAGCGCCGCATTGTTGGAATCGTGCGGCCGGGCGTTGCTCTTCGGAGACCAATCGACGGTGGATCGATACGCGGGAAATCCCGGGGTCCAAGTCCACGGCCCCGGATGGAGCAAGGTGTTGATCGGCGAGGACGTGGTCGATCGTTGGCCGGAATTCGTCGATGTGATCGCGGCCTCCATCGGTGCCAACAGCGGCCGAAGTTGTGTCAACGCGTCCGCCGTGCTGGTTCCCCGTCATGGTGCCGCGATCGCGGATGCCGTTGCCGAACGATTGTCGTCCATGGTTCCGAAAGCCGCGGAGGATCCCTCGGCCGAGCTTTCCGGATTCGCGAACCCCGCAATGGCCGATCGCATGGATCAGGCGATCGAGTCCGGATTGGCGGTTCCGGGAGCACGCAATGCTTCCGCGCCTTGGCAAGGGTCCGGTCGACGCATCGAGCGGGACGGGTCCACCTACCTGCTTCCCACCATCGTGCAGTGCATGTCCTGGGATCATCCCCTCGCCAATCGGGAATTTCTCTTTCCGTACGCGAGCGTGGTCGAAATGCCTTCCGCGGAAATGCTCGAAAAGATGGGCCCTTCGCTCGTGGTCACGGCCATCACGCACGACCCAGCCATGCTGGATGCGCTGCTGAACTCGCGGCATGTGGAGCGGCTCAACATCGGACCGATTCCCACCGGAAAACTGCAGTGGGATCAACCCCATGAGGGGAACCTGTTCGAGTTCCTTTACCGTCGGCGATCGTTCTCCGAGGCTCCCGGGTGGTGAGCACCTTCCTCGACCATCCCGGCCCGACGCGCGTGATTTCCGGCCCGGGATCGTCGGATCGGTTGCCGGAGTGGATCGCGTCCGCGGGTGCATGCCGCGTGTTGTTGGTCACCGATGCGGGCTTGGTCGCTGCGGGCCATCCGGCGCGGATCGCGCTCGCGCTCGAGGGTGCCGGCATCGCAGTTCGGACGTATGACATGGTGGTCGAGAATCCGGACATGGACTCGATCGACCGGTGCGTTGCCGAAGCGAAGGCCTTCGGTGCCGATGCTTTCGTGGCGCTGGGTGGCGGTTCCTCGATGGATACCGCCAAGGGTGCCGCGTTGCTGTGCGCCAACGGTGGCTCGCTGATGGATTTCTGGCATACCGGCGAGGAGGGCGTTCCCCTGGCTCCGTTGGTGGCGATCCCGACCACGGCGGGAACGGGAAGCGAGATGCAGAGTTATGCCATCATTTCCCACCCGAAAACGCACCGGAAGATGGCGATCGGAACCCCCCATCTTGCCCCGCGCCTCGCGATACTCGATGGCGTTTTTTCCGCGACCTTGCCCCAGCGCGTGACGGCTTTGACCGGAGTGGACGCCACCAGCCACGCGGTCGAGGCGGCGGTAACGAACATCGCAACCGATCTAGGCATTGCGTTTGCGCGCGAGGCTTGGGAGCGTATCCGACATGCGTTTCCACGGGTCTTGGACGATCCGGGCGATGTGTTGGCTCGGCAGGAGATGCTGCTGGGGGCGGCGGGGGCCGGACTCGCGATCGAGCACGGCATGCTGGGGGCGGCCCACGCGCTGGCGAACCCCCTCACCGCGCTCCATGGAGTTCCCCATGGCCAAGCGGTGGGAGTCATGTTGCCCCATGTGGTGCGTCACAACGGCGGCGACGCGAGTGCGCGGCGTCGGTACGACGTGCTGGGCGGCGTTGAGAGCGTGGAGGAATTCTGCCGCGCGATTCTGATACGTACGGGCCTCGCGACCACCCTTTCCGATCTTGGGGTTTCCGCGGACGAGATACCTCATCTCGCGGAACTGGCGGTCGAGCAGTGGACCGCGGGGTTCAATCCCCGTCCGGTGAACGAAAGCACCCTCGCGGACCTTTACCGGGCCGCGCTGGACTGACGCAAAAGCGCCCGGCGAAATCGCCGGGCGCCTTCTTCGATCTCCGAAACGACCCTAGATCTTTCGAAGCAAAGTCAAGCGACCGATCGGCAGCCATTCCGCGACGAGAATGTCGCCGTTCTTCAGGAAGATTCCCCCGTGGGGATGCACGAATTTGCCCGGGATCCATTCCGATCGCTTTCGCCCTCGTCCCGGAAGATCCGTGACGGTCGCTCCATCGCAAAGCTGGGCAACCACCTTGTCGGCGGAATCCAGGATGGTGACGGTCTTTTCCAGATCCGGAACCAAGAGCTGATCGCCGCGGGTGGAGAAATAGCAGGGGAGCCGCATTCCCTCGGTTGCCCAGCGGACATGCTTTCCATCGAGCGTCAGGTACTGGATTCGATGGGTGGAACGCTCGGTTACGACGAGCAGCGGTTCCTTGCCTCGGTTGTCGAAAGCGATTCCGTGCGCGGTCTGGAATTGTCCGGGGCCGGTGCCCTTTCCACCGAACGTTTGGATCAGATTGCCATTGATATCGTACCGAAGGATGAAATCGGAACCGTATCCATCGGCCACATAGAAATCACCGTTGGGAGCGAAGGCGATATTGGTGGGAACGAACGGCATCCCGTCCTTGTAGGACGCGGATTCCTTCGGAAATCCCTTTTCCCACACGACGTTGCCTTCCAGATCCGTCTTCACCACCTGCCGATGTGCGGTGTCGCAGTGGTAGGCGTATTCCTTGCCGTTCTCCTTGCGGATTTCGATACCGTGTCCACCCCCTTGGAAGCGGGCACCGAAGGACCGGAGGAATTTGCCCTTGCGGTCGAACACGGCGATCGCATCCTTGGAGACGCTCTCCGCACCGACCGTGTGGGTCACGTAGATGTTGCCCTTGGAGTCCTGCGCCACGCCTTGGGTGTCGCCCCACTGAATGTGCGACGGCGGCACGAGCCAGTCGTGGACGCACTCGTAGCGGTTCGAACCCGAACCAACGATGATCTTGGCCTGGGGTTCGTCGGGCGCGGCATGCGCGGCGGCGATCAGGTCGGCGCCGATGGCTCCGGAGAGCGCGAGTCCCGCGCGCATGAGGATTTGCCTGCGCGTCGTCGCGGCCGAGCGTATCGTCGAGGAGGTGTCGGGATTTTCCATGGGTCGGAGTTCACCTCCGGCCGTGCCTTTCCCTTCGTCGCCCCAATGGGGTCGTGTATGATGGTCCCATCCACCCCCCACCCTAGGGAGTCCATCATGCGTTTCCTATCCTCGATCGCGGCCGCGTGCGCCGCAGTCTCCTTCGCCACCGCGGCCGCGCATGCGCAAGACTGGCCCAATTGGCGTGGGCCCAATCACAACGGCTCGGTGGAGGCCAAGGGCCTGCCGGTTGTCTTCGACAAGGAAAAGGGGCTCGCGTGGTCGACTCCCCTGCCCGGGATCAGCGCGGCCACGCCGGTTGTTCGGGGAAACCATGTCTACACCACCAGCGCCGACTTCGCGAAACAGCAACTATGGGTGCATTGCCTCGACCGTCGCTCGGGCAAGATCCTCTGGCAGGAGGCGATGGGATCGGGCTACAAGTCCGGGGGCGAAGGAAGTCCGGTACGCCTCGACGAGCGCAGCCATTACGCGGCGCCATCTCCGGTCACGGACACGAAACGCGTCGTGTTCTTCTTCGGAAACGGAGATCTCGCGGCCTACACCCACGATGGACGGAAACTTTGGCAGCGGAACCTCCAACGCGACTACGGCGACTTCGCATTTCAGTGGACATTTTCTTCGAGCCCGCAGCTCTGGAACCAACGACTCTACGTTCAAATCCTGCAACGCGACCAGCCGGTTGGGCCGAGGGGACGCAATCAGGCGAAATCGTTCCTGCTTTCGCTGGATCCCGGTACCGGACAGGAGCAGTGGAGGGCCGAGCGCCCGAGCGTTGCGCGCAACGAATCCCGCGAATCGTACGCCACCCCGATTCCCCTCGAACGCAACGGTCGGCGCGAATTGCTGCTGGCCGGCGGCGATGTGGTGACCGGTCACGATCCGGACACGGGCAAGGAGCTTTGGCGCTGGGGAACGTGGAACGAGGGACACCGCGAATTGTGGTGGCGTTTGGTGCCTAGTCCCGTGGTCGGCGATGGAGTCGTTTTGGTATGCGCTCCCAAGCGCGCACCCGTCTTCGCGACGAAACTCGGCGGTTCGGGAGAACTTGGCGCAAGCGATCTCGCGTGGCGCAGCGACGACCGAAGTGTCGTGACTTCCGACGTTCCGACCCCTGCCTATGCGGGAGGCAGTTTCTACATCCTCAGCGATGTGCGCAAATCCCTCTCCAAGGTGGATTCGGCGACGGGCAAGGTGGCGTGGTCGATCGAGATGCCGGGAAACCAAATGTACTGGGGCTCGCCGACCGTTGCGGATGGCAAGGTGTACTGCATCGATCTGGATGGATGGGTGGCGGTCGTGGACGCGGCGACCGGCAAATTGCTGGCACGCAATGCCATGGGGACGGACGGAGCGGAAATTCGATCCACGATCGCGGTGGCCCATGGGCGGCTGTTCATTCGCACGCACGACCGCCTTTCCTGCGTCGGTCCGAAGTAGCACGGCCCGGGACCCGGGTATGCTTTGGTCGGGTGCTTCGCTTTCGCCCGTTTCGCTTCCCGCAGTGCTTCACGTCCATCCCAACCCTCTCCCGCTGCGTCGCGCTCCCGTGCGGTTCCGTGTGCTGTGGCGCGCGCGAACCGGAGGTGCCATCCTCGGTGCCCCGATGGTCGACGGTGGACG
>JBJTRZ010000570.1:0-6185 GCA_046076415.1 Armatimonadota bacterium | reverse complement strand
GCACTGGTCGCTGGTGGACGTGTCCCCATCGACCGTCAGAGCGTTGAACGATCGATCAACCGCGGCGCGCAGGGCGGTGTCGAGCACGGCGGGCTCCACGGCAAGGTCGGTCGTCAGAAACGCGAGCATCGTGGCCATGTTGGGCGCGATCATGCCCGAGCCTTTCGCCATGCCCCCGATCCGCACGGTCCGACCGGCGCATTCGAATTCGCGCGCCGTCTCCTTGGAAACAAGGTCGGTGGTCATGATCGCCGTCGCCGCCGAGGAAGCGGCCGAGGTCGAATCCGCGAGCGCGCCATGGGCGGCCCCGATCCCCTCCACCAAACGGTCCATGGGCAGGTGGACTCCGATCACGCCCGTGCTGGCGGTGAGCACCGTGCCCCCGAGCAGGTCTTCGGCGATCGCCGCCATGCGCTCGTTGTCGGCCACCCCTTGCGGTCCGGTCGCGACATTGGCGCACCCCGCGTTCACCACCACTGCGCGAATCCGCCCTCCGGTACGCGCGAGCACTTCTCGATTGCGGACCACCGATGGAGCGCAAACGCGGTTGGTCGTACCGACCCCGGCGGCGGAGGCATCGCCGCCCATGCAGGCGAGCAAGGCGATATCGCGATCCCCGGACTTCTTCACGCCGGCGGCGACTCCCGAAGCCACGAAACCGCGGGGCGCGCAAATGCCTCCCTCGATGATGCGCAGGCTCACGGCCACAGTCCCCCCCCCTCGAGGCCGTCCGTTTCCGCGAATCCACACATCAGGTTCATGTTCTGGATCGCCTGGCCGGCGGCTCCTTTCACCAAATTGTCGATCACGGCGGCGACGATAACGGTTCGCGTGCGGGGATCGACCGTGCATGCGATGTGGCATTGGTTCGACCCGACGACATCCTTGGTGGCGGGCCATTCGCCGTCCGGCCGCACGAAGACGAACGGTTCGGCCGCGTACGCCTCCACCAAGGTCGCGCGCACCCGCTTCGGGGCGATGCCCTCGCCCAGCCGCGCGTAGCAGGTGGCGAGTATGCCGCGGGTCATGGGAATCAGGTGGGGCGTGAACGTCACGATGGCTCCGAGATTCTGCTCGATCTCGGGGGTGTGTCGGTGAACGCCTCCCACGCCGTACGCTCGAACATTTTCATTTGCCTCGGCGTACCGAAACAGCGTGTCGGATTTGCTGCGCCCCGCTCCGCTGACCCCCGATTTGGCGTCGATGACCATGCCCTCGCGCTCCACGATGCCGGAGCGGACGAGCGGGGCGAGGGCCAGCGTGGACGCGGTGACATAGCAACCAGGATTCGCCACCAGTTGCGCGCCGCGGATCGGTTCCCGGTCCAATTCGGGCATGCCATACACCGCAACCTTGCGCAGCGATTCCGGCGCGGGCTCCGATCGATAGTAGGCGCGGTGCGCTTCCGGATCCCGGAGCCGAAAATCCGCCGAAAGATCGATCACCCGCCGCTCCTCCGCCAAAAGTCCCTGCGCCACTCGAACGGCATAACCGCTCTCCTGCGCCAGGAAGACGGTCCCGCCGCGCACGGGCGCATCGTGTCCGTCGCACGTCAAGCGCCCCGCACGCGTTCCCGAGAGGCCAGGAAAGGAGTCCGACAACGGGCGGCCCTTGAACGTTTCCGAAACCACTTGCACCACTTCGACGCGGGGATGGGTCGCAAGCAGGCGCGCGAGTTCCCCGCCCCCGTAACCGCTTGCTCCGATGATCGACACTTGCATCACTAGACCTCGAACCAACAAAAAAACCGCCGGAAGCGCTCGGCTCCCCGCGGCTGCGACGGTGCGTCCTGAACGGATCGTTTCACCGGTCGACGGCGCCGAGGGCCGCGCATCCACGACGGACGCGACGACGGTCGGCGATTCGAACCCGCACCATATGATGGAAGTATAGGGTGCGCGCGCGTCGGCGTCAATCGCGGGCCGATGGCCGAGCGAGGAAACGCGCGAAGTCATCGAGCAACGTGTACACGACAGGCACCACGAAGAGGGTGAGGAACGTCGACGTGGCCAGCCCTCCGATCACGGCGGTGGCGAGCGGAGTCTGGATTTCCGTGCCCCTCCCCCAACCCATCGCCAATGGAACCATGCCGAGGATGGCCGCGCAGGTGGTCATGAGGATGGGGCGCAAGCGCGCGGGTGCCGCCTCGAGCACCGCCGCGTCGCGCTGAAAACCCCGTTCCCGCAGTTGATTGGCATACTCGATGAGCAGGATGCCGTTCTTGACCACGATTCCCACCAAGAGCAACACCCCGATGTAGGCGGTCAGACCAAACGATCGGCCCGTGAGGAACAAGGCGAGGATGACCCCCAGCACCGACAGCGGGACCGTCGTCAGAATGGTGAGCGGATGCGTGAGGCTCTCGAACTGCGACGCGAGGAGCATGTAGATCAAAACGATGGCGAGCCCCACCGCGAGGCCAAGTCCGGCGAAATCCTCCTCGCGCTGCTGTTGTTGGCGCCCGAAGGTCCAGTAGACCCCTTCCGGAAGTTCGACCCCCGCCAGGACACGCTCGATATCGGCGATCACCTCGCTCTGCGCCCGCCCCTGCACGACCGCGGTGATCGCGATGTAGCGCTGGCTGTTTTGACGCGTGATTTCGTTGGGCCCGACCGCCGGAACCGGTTTCGCCACCTGACCGAGCGGGATCGTGTCGGCGCCGCCGGACGCCGGCGCAACCGGTATATCGAGGAGTTGGCGCGGGCTTTTTCGCACGGCCTCGGGCAATCGGACCACGATCGGATACTGGAATCCCCCCTCCTGGAACCAACTGGAGAGGCTGCCGTTGGTGGCCGTTCCCACGGCACCCGCGATATCGGCGAAGGAAAGTCCGAGTCGTTGCGCCTTGTCGCGGTCCACGGCGAATTGCAGCTCGGGCGTGGCATCCTGAAGATTCGTGTCCGCGTTCTCCATGCCCGGAATCGCACGAAGTTCTTCGAGCACGCCCCGCGACGTCGCCACCAGGCCGGACAGGTCCCCCCCGAACAGGTCCACTTCGACGTTCTGATTGCCGCCCGAGAGGATCTGGGCCACCAGGTCGAAGGGGGTCACCGTGGCGCGGGCGCCCACCAGACCTTGCCCCAACTTGCGCTGAATATCCTTGATCACCTGCTGCGTGGCGCGCTTCCGGTCGTCGCGAAGCCGCACGGTGAGCGAGCCTTGGTGGGACGACAACGCGGTGGTGGTCCCGCGCAGGCTGAGCGTCGTGCCGGAAGCGGCGAAGACGGTTTCGACATCCGGGTCGGAGCGCACTATTTCCGTGGCGCGGACCACGGTGCGATCGGTGGTCTCGAACGCGGTGCCCACGGCGTGGCGCACGGTCACATTGAAGTTGCCCGAATCGGTTGCGGGAAGCACCTCGGTCCCGATCCACGGCACCAGAAAGGTACCCGCACCGGAAAGCGCGATGCCACCGAGGAAGACGGGCCACCGATGCGCGAGGGCCCACGCCAATCCGCGCCGATAACTTGCATCCAGCGCGGCGAAGCGATCACCCATGCCCTCCGCCATGCGGGAGATCGCGCTTGCCCGGCGCCCCGTGGCCGGTGCCGACTCCTCGAGGGGACGGACCAAACGCGACGCCAGCATCGGGACCACCGTCAAGGCATCGAGGAGCGAAATGGCGATCGCGAAGATGACCACCAACGCGAATTGGCTGAACAGTTGCCCGGTCTGCCCCTTCACCAGAAACAGCGGAAGGAAAACGACCATGATCGTGACCGTCGAGGAAACGACCGCCGAGGTGATCTCGTCGGTGCCCGCGATCGCCGCCTCGCGCGGGGTGCGTTTCCCGCGTTCGATGTGCCGGTAAATGTTCTCCAACACCACCACCGCGTCGTCGACAATCAACCCGGTCGCAAGCGAGAGGCCGCTGAGCGTGAGCGTATTGAGGGTGAATCCGCAGAAATAGAGCAGCGTGAACGTCGACAGGATCGAAATCGGGATCGAGAGCGCCACCACCAACGTTCCGCGAAGATTGCGCAGGAACGCCAGCAGGATCGCCACGGCCAGCACGGATCCGATGAACGCGGTCCATTTGACGTCGTCGATGGCGTGGACAATGAACCGGGACTGGTCGTACGCCACTCCGAATTCCAGCTGGGGGTAGAGCCGCCCGATTTCCTGGATTTTCCGGCGCACCGCCTCCGCGGTCGCCACGGTGTTGGCCTCGCTCTGCTTCACCACGATCATTCCGACCGCCGGTTCACCGTCGAGGCGGGTCCGTATCCGAATCTCCTGCGTGCCGTCGCGCAACGTCGCCACGTCGCGGAGGCGGATGGTTCGCCCTCGTCCCATGCCCACCGGCAAGTCGGCGATGGCCTCGATGGAACGCAACCATCCCATCGACCGGATGGTGTATTCGGTTGCCCCATCCTTCGCGATGCCGGCCGGGAGATTGAGGTTTTCCTGAACGATGCGTCGCCCCACCTCCGCCAGCGACAAACCACGTGCACGGAGTCGCGCGGGATCGATGTCGACCAGGATCGCCCGATCGGCGCCGCCGGTGACGACCGCGGATGCGACCCCGTCCGCGGATTGGAGGATCGGAGATATTCGGTCCACCAGCAGCGACTTGAGGCGAGCAGGGTCCTCGACCCCCGACACGCCGAAGATCAGGATGGGAAGCTGCGAGGGATCGAGTTTGTAGACGACGGGAGATTGCAACGTGGGATCGGAGGGAAGGCGCTGCCGCGCGCGCTCGACCAGTTGCAACACATCGACCGCCGCCCGCGACACATCGACTCCGTAGTTGAACTGGATACGAACGTTCGAACTTCCGGGCGAGGATGTGGAACTGACGAGGTTGACTCCGGAAGCCGAGGAAACCGCCTGTTCGATGGGCCGTGTGACCTGGGTGTCTATCTCCTCGGGCGCCACATTGGGCCACTGGGTGATCACGACCACGGTGGGCAAGGCCACCTTGGGCAACAAGTCGAGCGGCAATCGGAACAAGCACACGGCGCCTAGCAGCACCAGCGCCGCGATGCGCATGGTCACCGCGACGGGGCGCGCGACCGAGAGGCGCCCCGGGCTCACGGTTTGGAACCGCCGACCGACCCACGCCCCCCGGTCGACTTCGGATCCTCGCCGGCGGAAACCTTCACTTTGGCACCATCCCGCACGGGTGCCGCGCTGAGCACCACCACCCGAGCACCCGCGGGCAAGCCGTCCACCGCGACGCCTCGGTCGTCGCGCCCCGTTTCGACCACATCGACCAGCGCGACGACCTCGTCCTTCCCGACCACCGCCACCACGGTTCGATCGCCCTCCCGGCGCAGAGCCTCGGGCGGCACGACCACCGCCCCGCTCCGGCGGGCAGTTTCGAAGGTGGCGCGTGCGAAAACACCGCTGCGCAGCGCCCGGCCCGCGTTGTCGACCTCCACACGCACCCGGCATTGATGGGTCCGTGCATCGACCGCGGCGTTGATTTCGGCGATACGTCCCGCGAAACGGGTGCCCGGGACGGAATCCGCCGACACTTCGGCCAAGTCTCCCACCTTGAGTCGGGAAACAACTTCCTCGGGAACCTCCACCCGCACGCGCACGGTCCCGAGCGCCTCGACCACGGCGATGACTTGCGCGGACGTGCAAAGCGCGCCGTTGTCGAGCAGCCGTTCCACGACAACTCCGTCGATGGGAGAGCGCAGGGTCGTGGTCGCCTTGAGCGCCTTGAGGTTGCGCAGGTCGCCTCCAGCCGCGGCGAGCGCGGCCTCGAGCGCGCCGATGCGGGCACGGTACGCCGGTATTCGGGCCGAATTGGCGTTCGCCAATCCCATCGCGGCGCCGGTCTGACCCACATTGGCCCGGGCCGATTCCACTTCGGCCCTGCCGCGCTCCGCGGTCGCCACGGCCTCCTTCTCCGATGCCGCCAAAAGTGCGGCGGCCGAACGGCGCGTTTCCTCCGCGGCGGCCAGTTGTCCCCGCGCAACTTCCACCGTCGCCCGCTGAACCTCCACCAAGGTCCTGGCGTTGTCCACTTCCTGGGCGGGAACGAACCCCTTGCCCGACAACGACGCCAGTCGGTTGGCCCGTGCGGTCTGGTTGGCCAAGGTCGCCTCCGCGGCGGCAAGCACATTGCGCGCATTCGGGACCGCTACCGTCGCCGCGTCGAGCCGGGCACGCCGATCGGCCACCACGGATTGCGCGGCCGCGGTCTGGGCCTCGGCCGCCACGCGGATGCGCTC
>JBJTRZ010000569.1:0-3921 GCA_046076415.1 Armatimonadota bacterium | reverse complement strand
CATCGCCTCGATACTGCTGATCTCCAACACGATCCGCCTCTCTCGATTCCCAGTACGGCGATTACTTCGACGCGGCGGTGTGCACGGAGGTGGGTTGGCCGGAATGCTATATCCCGGCCGACAACGAGCCCGCCGGCGGCTGGGCGCGCAAGCACGAGCGGCAATGGACGCTGGGGGCGATCGTGACGGCGGTGGCGGCCGCCGGCCTCGTCGTGTCGGTGCTCGAGGAGCATCCCGACGACTTTTGGGAAGGGTGGAACGCGATGGATCCCGCGCTGCGCGCCAAACTCCCCCACACGTTCGTGTTGGTGGCCCGCAAACCCGCGTCCTGACGCTCCCGCACCGGCGCCGTCCCGGTAGAATGGACCGTTTGCGCCCGTAGCTCAGCGGATTAGAGCAGGGACCTTCTAAGTCCTTGGTCGGGGGTTCGATTCCCTCCGGGCGCGTGATCTGCCGTTTATCCGCGATCCGTTTGCGAATCGATTCGGGTCAATGGTCCCGATCGACCACATAGCGCGCGAACGATGTCAACGCATCGCGGAATGTCGACGACGGGAAACGTTCGAGTTCGGCGATCGCCCGTGCGGACCGTTCGCGTGCATCGCGCAGCGCAGCATCGAGCGCCCCGGCGCGCCGCAGGATGTCCACCACAACCTCGACGGCTTCGTCGTCGATCTCCTCGCCCCCGAGCGCCACGCGGAGCGCGGCACGGTCGACGGCCGGCGCTTGCGCGAGCGCGTGGATCAGGGGAAGCGTGACTCGCCCGTCGCGCAGGTCGGTGCCGCGCGGCTTGCCGGTGACGGCGGGATCGCAGGTGAGGTCGAGCAGGTCGTCGGCGATTTGGAACGACATGCCGAGGTGGTGCCCGTACGCGCGCAGCGCCGCGGCTTCGGCGGGATCTCCGCCGCCCAGCAGCGCTCCCGCCTCGCAGCATCCGGCGAGGAACCGCGCGGTCTTGCGTTCGATGACATCCTCGTACACGGCGCGATCGATGGACAGGTCGCCGGCGACGGAGGCTTGGAGCACTTCGCCTTCGGCCATCGCGACCGTGACATCGGCGAACAGCCGGACCAAATGCAGGTTCTCCTCATCGCGGGTGAGGAGTTGGATCGATTTGGCGAGCAGGAAGTCGCCGGTGAGCACGGTGATGCCATTGCCGAACACCGATCCCGCGGTTGGTCGTCCGCGGCGTTCATCCGCCGCATCCACCACGTCGTCGTGCATCAGCGTGGCCATGTGGATCAGTTCGACGGCGGCGGCGGCGGCGGTGGCGCGGTGCACGGGAAAGTGTCGTCCAACGGTGCGGGCCGCGAGCAAGGCCACCGCGGGCCGGAGCCGTTTGCCTCCGGAGAGCAGGGTGTGGCCGGAGATGGTGCGCACCGGGCCGATGTCGGAGGTGGTTTCGCAGGCGAGGCATTCCTCCACCCGGCGCATGTCGTCGCCGATGGGTCCCAGCAGCGCCTCCGCGGCGGCCGCGGCGCTCATTTGCGGATCCCCACGTGCAGCACGACCGTGCCGAACAGCAGGTCGCGCCAGACCACCCCGCGCAGTCCGGCCGCCTCCATCTTGGCGGCGAGCGTTTCGCGGGAGTGGAACGCTTCGACCGAGGCGGGCAGGTACGCGTACGCGGAGCGGCGTCCGGAGATCCAGCCACCGATGCGCGGCATGACGGCGCGGGAATACAGGTCGTACAGCGCTGCGAACCAGCGTGCCCGCGGTCGGTTGAATTCGAGGAGCACGACCCGGCCGCCGGGCGCGACGACACGGGCCATTTCCCGAAGACCAAGGTCGATGTCGGCGACGTTGCGGATTCCGAACGCAACGGTTGCGGCATCGTAGGCGCCGTTCGGGAACGGCAACGCTTGGGTGTCGGCCTGGCTGAAGCGCACGTTGGCGCCCGACGAGCGATCCGCCGGCTTTCGCCGGGCATATTCGAGCATGGGCTCGGAAAAGTCGGTGGCGTCCACGCCCCCGCGCGGTCCAACCGCCTTGGCGAGGGCGAAGGCCAAATCTCCGGTGCCGGTGCAGACATCGAGGGCGCGGGCGCCCGGGCGCAGGCCGGCGGCACGGACGGCCGCGGCGCGCCAGCGGTGGTGGAGCCGAAGCGAGAGGATGCTGTTGAGCCGGTCGTAGCGGGGCGCGATAGCGTCGAACATCTCGCGGACGTAGCGGTGCTTGTCCTCGGGAGCGGGGAGGATGTCGGCGGCGGGGTGGGTCGCCGCGGCCTCTTTGGGGGCTGCCATCGCGGTGTGCGGTTTGTGAACGTGTTCACAAACTCGCTCGGATTATACCTGCGCGGGTCAACGCGGTGCAATCCGCACCGCGTGGCCACCGACCGTGGAACAATGCACCGGATTGGAAAACCGTTTCCGTCCGGAGGGTGCCGTTGTGCGCTTTGGAATAGGTTTGTCGCTCGGAATCTGCTTGGTGGGCGCCCTGCCGTGCGCGGCGCAGCGACCGGCAGTGGGCCCACGGTCCACGACGGTGTTCGATCCCGTCAAGGAAGGCTACCGTTTGGCGTGGGAGGACGAGTTCGAGGGCAATGTCCTCGATCGAACGAAGTGGCGTCCCCGTGCGCTGGGTCCGCGCGGTCCGTCGGTGGTTTCCGAGGATGCGATTCATGTGCGCGACGGCTATTTGTGGCTCGAGGCCCGTAAGGACGCGGCGGGGCGGATGCTGGCGAGCGCGGTGGGCACGCAGGCGACGTATCAATTCCGGTACGGCTACATCGAGTGCCGCGCCCAGACCCAGAAATCCCCCGGGGTCTGGGGAGCGTTCTGGATCCAGTCCGACGGCATCGCGCGCGGAGAGGATCCCGCCCGTTTCGGCGCGGAGATCGACATCATGGAATGCTTCCGCAAACTCGGTCCGGACATCGTGTCGCACAATGTCCACTGGGCCTACGGTCCCAACCAGAAGAGCACGCGGGGAATGCAGAGCACCCTGCCAGGGCTTTCCACCGGCTTCCACACGTACGCGGTGGAATGGACTCCGGACCGGTATACGTTCTTCGTGGACGGGATGCCGTTCCACGAGGTGACGATCGGCATCAGCAGGGTGCCGGAATACCTCATCCTGAGCATGGAGTACCCGAACGATCCGAAGGACCTTGCGCGCACGTTGTTTCCCGACGTTTACGTGGTGGATAGGGTCCGGGTTTGGCAACGTCCCGAGCCTGCTCCGGCCGGGAAAGCGGGAGCGCCCGGGAAACGGTGATCGGGTTGCGGGGGCGCGGGCGGCGTGGTAACCTTCGGGGCGCGCATTGCGCCGCGGGTCGTTAGCTCAGTTGGTAGAGCAGCTGACTCTTAATCAGCGGGTCATAGGTTCGAGTCCTATACGACCCATCCGCGTTTTCAGGATGGAGAGCCCCTCTCCCGAGGGGCTTTTTTGTTGTCTTGATTGGGGCCTGACCGCAATCTTGACCACAACTACAATCCATTGTTACGGCGCGAGTAAGGGGGTCAGGTGAAAAACACAGAGTTTTCAAGGCGTGTCCTGCTCTGTTTCGTACCCACTCTCGGCATCGGATTGTTGTGAACCCAGAGCCAACAACTGCTCCATTTGGCCCATCACTTCTTCCTTTTTTTTCGGTGCTGGCCTGAGCATAGATGTTGAGCGTGGTCGAGATGTCCGCGTGGCCAAGAAGGGATGACACGGTCTTGATGTCCGCGTTCGCGGCCACCAATACGGAAACAAAACCCCTCCGCAAGTCGTGCGGCGTGATCGGATCCAATCCATGTTTCGGCAGTTCTCGACGAAGCCATCTCCGCAGATTGTGCGCATTGACGGGTGTGCCTGCCGTTGACGTGAACAGCAATCCAAGGTCACCTGGGGTCCGCATGCGGGCCTGAATGATCTGTTGACGGTTGACCACATCCACCATCAAGGCGTTCAGCGGAATGATTCGCCGACTGTTCGCGG
>JBJTRZ010000568.1:0-5922 GCA_046076415.1 Armatimonadota bacterium | reverse complement strand
GACCTTGTTCCCGGCGATGGCGACCTACCTGCTGATGGTTTCGCTGAACTACATCCGCGGCTGGGCCGACGGCAGCGACTACCACGTCATGTTGCAGGAGGTTCGGGCCCAGTTCTATGTGGCCACCGCCTACTTGATGGCGCTCAACATGGTCGAGGATCGTCGTGATATCGGCCGTGTCTTTTGGTTCTCGGCCCTGTGCATCGGTCTCAAGGGGGTGCTCTACACCTATCGGCGCTACGTGACCATGGGGAACGGGCCCTTGCCGGACCAAGGGGTCGGCTCCCACGAGGAGGCGTTCTTCTTCAACTGCTTCACCGGCCTGCTGCTCGCGCTTTGGCTTTGCCAGCACCAACGTCGCCTCGCCGGTTGGATGTGGTTGCTGTTGCCCACCACGATCCTCGGCTTCCTCGCCACCAACCGCCGCGCCGGAACCGCGGGCTTCATCATCGCGATCCCGGTGATCATCCTCGCCGCGTACCGCGGACTACCCGAGCGCCGTCGATTCGCGGCGATCGTGGGCTTGCTGCTCGCGACGCTTGGTCCGGTCTACTACTACTCGTTCAAGAACAGCCCCAGCCAGATCGCCCAGCCGGCACGCGCCCTGAAGTCGCACTTCGAGCCCGACGAGCGGGACGCGGCTTCGAACGCCTACCGCGACGCCGAAAACGGCAACATTATGGCCACGATCAAGGAATCGTTCCCCACCACCCTTTTCGGCTACGGGTACGGCAAGCCGTTCCTCAAAGTGTTCCAGATGGTCAACATCGGCAACCTGTACGACAAGTGGGACATCCTGCCGCACAACCAAATCCTGTGGATTTGGATGCGCACGGGATTCGTGGGCTTGCTCGCGTTCTTCGCGTTCATTTCCGCCGGGCTGATCCGCTGCTTCCAAATCCTGCGCCGACCGGTCGGCGATGATCGCGAGTATCGGGCCCTGGCCATGTGGACGGCGGGAGTGCTGGTGATGCTCGTGGTCTTCGGGCTGCTCGACCTGCAGATTTCCAATTACCGCAACATGATCTTCGTTGGTTTGCTGCTAGGCCTGATCGAGGGTTACCGGCTGCGTACAGGCGGAGACGACGCGGACACGGAGCCCACTGCGGCGCTGGCCGTGATGCCAGCCGACGGAAAATGAACCGGCCCGGCGGTTCCTCCCGCCATTTCGTCCGCACCCTCGCCACCCAACTGGCGTCGTGGACCATGACGTTCCTCGTGGTTCGGTATGTTCCGGCCTACTTGCGCGGTTCCGGATACGACGCGCTCGGCATCGCCTCGGCCTTCGCCGCAGCGTTCGCCCAACTGGTCGGGCTCGGCATCAACAGCGTCCTCGTGCGCGAGATCGCGCGGGATCGCACCCGGCTCGTTGCGTTGGTGCTTTCCGCCGCCGCGGCGCGGTTGCCGCTCACCGTGGCTGCGTTCCTGCTGGGCACGGGAATCGCCGTAGGGCTGGGCTACGCGCCGCCCCAAATCCTGTTGGTGATGCTCGCCTTCGCGATGCTTCCCTTCGTCCAAATCTACGAGATCCTGATCAATGCGCTTCAGGGGCTCGAGGATTTCAAATCGGGCAACACCGCGCTCCTGCTCGAGCGGTCGGTGTTCGCGCTCCTGCAGGTGGGTTTGGTGTTGCTGCGCGCCCCGCTGTGGTGCTTCGCGCTCACCGGCCTCGCGAGTGCGCTTGTCTGCTGCGCGTACGCCGGCATGGCCGTGCGCCGGCATGTGGCCGCGAATCCGGAGATCGTCGGGGTGGCCCGCTTCGACCGCGATACGGTCGCATCGTTGGTGCGCGCGGGCTTGCCGTTGATGGTCGGGCTTGTCTTTTTCGGACTCTGGGAGCCCATCAACAAGATCCTCCTTTCCAAAATCGCGGGCGAGCTTCCGGTTGGCTGGTTCGAGTTGGCCAAACGACTGGGAGGCACCGCCATGTTCCTGCCGTCGGCGCTGGCGACGGTGATGCTGCCGGTGCTCTCGCGGGAATTCCTCGCCGATGCCGCCACGTTCCACGCCACGACCCGCCAACTTTTCCGCGCGATGGTGCTGTGCGCGGCACCCATCGCGGCGGTGCTGGTGTTTGGCTCCGGCAGGATCATCGCGCTCTTGGGATATCCTCCGGAATTCCACGGCACCGTACCCGTGCTCCAAGTGCTTGGCGCCGGAATCACACTTTGGTTCCTCTCCCAAGCCGCCGCGTTCACGCTGCTCGCGATGGAACGTCAATCCGTGGTGGGGCGCATCGGTTTGCAACTGGGAGCGGTCGCATTGCCGGTGTGCGCGCTCGGAATCTGGCTCGGACACCGATTGCCCATGGTCCGCAATGGAGCGGTGGGTGCGATGGCGGCCGACATCGCGCTCGAGGCGTGGATGCTGCTCGGGTACTTGCGCGCGCTCCCCCGGGACGTGGTGCGGTTGGGCGACATCGGGTTGGTGGTGCGCACCAGCGTTGCCGCCCTTCCCGTCGCCGCGGCCATCGCCTGGATTCCTTCGCTGCGCCACGCGTGGGTCGTTTTACCGGCCCTGTTGATCTACGCACTCCTTTGCCTGGTGCTTCGCTGCGTCGACCCCGCCGATATCGGTACCGTGAAACGGCTTGCCGCCGGTCGACTCCGGCCCCGCGCGAACACGGCTTGAATCGCGAACTCGAAACCAAAACGCCCATGTCCCTTTCGATCGTCATCTGCACCCGCGACCGTCCGTCGATGGTTCGGCTCGTCCTCGGCAGCCTCGCTCCGCTTCCCGCGGTGTTCGATGTCCACGTGGTCGATCAAAGCACCGATCGGTCCACGATCGAGGTGGTCGAGGAGCTCGCGACGGACTTTGGTCCGGATCGGCTGCACGTGCACCATCAGGCCTTGGCCGGGGCCGCCCGGGCGCGCAACCGCGGATATCGGGAGTCCAAGGGCGAATTGGTGGCGTTCCTCGACGACGATGTGACGGTGCACCGGGACTGGTTGGATGTGGCGCTTTCGGTGTTCGCCGATCCGGCGGCTGCTTTGGCGTACGGGCAGGTGCTCGTTCCCGAAGCACTGACGGACGAGGTGAGCCGGGGCAAAATCGTGCCGTCGCTCGTTTGGTCGGATCGCAATGTGCTGCGCCGTCCCGCGCCGTTCCGGTTGTGGGGTATGTCCGCAAACATGGTGGTGCGCCGGTCCGCACTGGATCGCATCGGCGGGTTCGACGAAACCCTCGGCGTGGGCGGCGTATGCCGGGCCGGCGAAGACTTCGATTTCTCGTACCGCATCTGGACGACGGGACTCGCGATTGTCAACGAGCCCGCCCTGCGCGTCGACCACTACGGCATGCGGTCCGAGGATCAATGGCCCACGACCCTTGCCAATTACGGGTTCGGCGACGGGGCTTTCTTCATGAAGCACCTGCGCTGCGGCGATCCCGCCATCGTTCCCGTCCTGCTGCGCCACGTCGCCCTGCTGGCGGCGCGCAATGCGAAGGATTGCCTGCGCAAGCGCCGGCGCGTGCCCAATGTCTACCTCGACAACTTGTGGAAGGGCATGCGCTTCTCACGCGGAATGGGCATCGATCCAACCCGGAAGTATGTCTGGAGTGGTGCGGCGGTGAGCACGGACGCGAATCCGATCTCCACCCGCTGACATCGCTCGTTCGCCTGGGGCGGCCGGCGGGTTTGGAGGGCGCTGTTGCGCGCATCCACGGTGGGGTGGTCCAACTCCGCACCGACCCGCGCGTTCCATCTTCGACCCCTGGCTCCGATCCTGCCGAAACAAACCGCCTCCGCCGGATCGGAGCGAATCGGACGGAGGCGTGGAACAAACCTGGTCAGGCGGATCGCGGCGAGCGGGCCCGCATCAGGAACGGCCGCTCGACGCATTTCCAGCTGAGCAGCGCGAGCACCGCGACGGGTACCAGGCTGGCCACGAACACCACGGGAGGTGGCGTGGACGCGCCGAGGACGTGCACCACCCATTGCTGGACGGGAAAGCCGTAAAGGTAGACGCCGTACGACAGGTCGCCGTGGCGCGCCGCTGCGATCGGGCGGGCCGGAAGGAACGCGAGGTGGAAGAGGACATAGGTCCCGATGGTGGCCTGCGCAATCGCGAGGCCCTTGCCGAGCAGGGCCGTGCCCGCCAGCACCGCGAGGCCCGCGAATAGCACCCCGCGGGAATACGGAATCCGGTCCCGGTACAGATGGAAGCACATCCCCCCGAGGAAGTACGTGGTCAATCGCACCAAATCCGAGAGGGCTCCGGGACGGTTGGTCGGCCAGAGCGCCAATGCGACCACCGCGCCCGCGAACAGGCCCGCCACGACCCACCGCCGGCGCAGGATTCCCAGCAGCCCAAACGTTGCCACCATCAAGTAGCACAGGAATTCGTAGGCGATGGTCCACAACGAAAGATTGATCCCGTGGTGCGGATTCGCAGGGAAGGTCTCGGGCACATCCATCGTGCGCAGCATCGCGGCGCGCATCGCGAACCGCGGCAGGTCGATCTGCTTGAGATAGGCGATGGGGTCTCCCGTGGCGAGGGGCGCGAGCACCAGCGCGCACACGACGCAGGCGGCCAGGAATCCAGGGTAGATACGGAATGCACGTTTGCGCAGGAAGTCGGCGAGGCCGCGGCCCTGTTCCCAGCTGGCGGCGATCAGGAAGCCCGAAATCGTGAAGAAGCAATTGACCGCGAACGATCCAAATTGCAGCTGACTGCGCGTCCACTGTGCCAGCGGCTCCACCGCGCCGGTCCGGGTCACGTCGTAGCAGTGGGTAAGCACGACCAGAACCGCAAGGATGAGCCGGATGGCGTCGAAATGGTTGATGCGATTTCCCGCGATGGCCCAAGGGGCCGCGGTGGATTTCACCGCGGCCTCCCCGGACACGGGCATCGAGGCCGCGCTCACCGCGGCGCGCCGGCCACCGGGGCGGTCGGGCTGAAGACCGTGTGCATGAACGGCAGGTCGAGCACCAGCAGCAGACCCATCGTCACCGTGCACAGGAACACCGCCATCATGAGCTTGGGTTCCCGGTACAGACCCTCCGGCCGCTGCACCGCGGAGTCGTCCTTGAACGACAGCGATAGATAGGTGGCCATCACCCAGGCGAGGAGTGGGAATGCGAGGATCAGTTCGAGGCGGTAGCGCATGATGAACGAGCCGAGGAAGAGCATCGATGCGGTTCCGTAGAACATGATCGAGACCATCAACCGCTCGGGCGTGTAGTAGGCAAAGGACTTGCGATAGGCCGCGGCGCGCGACGGATCCCCGATGTTGCGGTATTCCGCGTAGCGTTTCATCGCCATGAAGTATGCGCCGAGCATCCAATAGCTCAGGAGCAGCGACGCCGGGGCGACGGCCTGCGGACCGGCGAGATACCAACCGGCGAGCATGCGCAACGGATTGTTGACCGCTTCGGACAAAACGTCGAGGTAGGGCAGGTCCTTGGTGCGGATCGGCGGGATGTTGTAGAGGCATCCCATGATCCACAAAGCGAAGAGCACCATCGAAAGTTGGGTGGAGACCAGCGACGCGATGCCGACTCCGAGGAGCATCAGTCCGACCCACTGGGCGTACGCCAGCGGCACATGCACCTTGCCGGAGGGCACCGGTCGTTGGCACTTGACGGGATGCAGGCGGTCGAACGGCGCGTCGAGGACTTCGTTGAGGGTGTAGTAGCTCGACGCGTTGAGGCAGATCGCGATCGCTCCGAGCACGACGCGCTTCCAAAGGTCCGGCGACGTATGGGCCGGATCCATGGTGACCGCCACGGCGATCCCCGGCAGCACGAAGACGTTCTTGAACCAGTGGTCGATCCGGGCGATTTGGATATGGCCCGCCAGACTCGGTTTGTGCGTCGTATCCATGGTTCCCATCGTCGGTTGCGTGTTGCTGTAACTCATTATGCGTCCATATTTCGCTTGAAAATCGTGGCCGCCAATTCGATGAAATCGGCCACCA
>JBJTRZ010000567.1:0-1879 GCA_046076415.1 Armatimonadota bacterium | reverse complement strand
CGCGGTGGAAACCCATCTGTCAAGACGAGCGCGCGGTGCGATGCACCGGGCGTTTTTTGTTGCCCGGCCCGCAAGCGGGGTCAACCCCCAAGCGGCCCCGCCTTGATTTCCGCCGGCCGCCGCGGAAACCGCGCCGGTGTCGCACGCACCTTCCGGTACACGCGCAAACGCCGCGTCGACCCCTCCGCGTCCGGCAACACGAACCGATGTTCGTCCACGAGGGCCAACCCCAGTTCCCGCGGCGCACCCTCCCCGGCGTCGCCCGGCCCAAGCATGGCCACCAACCGCCCCCCGGGGCGCACCAACGGACCGCACCACTCGAGGAGGATCGGCAGCGGCGCGAGCGCGCGCGCAACCACGCCGTCGCATTGCTCCCGCAACCGCACGTCCCTGCCCGCATCCTCCGCACGCGCATGGATGCCGGTGAAGGGAACCGTCGCCTCGGCGGCCAGGAAGTCCAGCCGCTTGCGCAGGGAATCCACAGCACCAGATCGATCGCCGGGCACGCGATGCGCAGCGGTATTCCGGGGAAACCCGCCCCCGTACCCACGTCCGCCAACAAGGCGCCCTCTCGCCATTGCGGAGCGACATTCAACACCGTGAGCGAATCGAGCGCGTGCTTGACCGCCATGTCCTCCGGTTCGACGATGCGGGTGAGGTTCACATGAACATTGGCTCGGCGCACCCCAAGGCAGTGGATCGCGCACCCCTCCACTACGTCTTCGGACCACTCCATCCCGAGCGCTTCCGCCCCGGCCAGGAACGCGGTTCGAAACCGTGCGAGGAACTCCGCGTCCGGGAGCCCATCCGCGACCACCTCGCGATTCATGCGTGCCACGCCATCCGCACGTGCGGCCCGATTCCCTCGATCTCGAACACGTCGCCCTCTTCCATGAAGCCGCACCGCCGGTAAAACCCCGCCGCCGACAACCGCGCGTTGCACCAGAGCCGTTTTCCCCGGCAGTGCTCCATCACCGCGCGTACGATCTCGGCGCCCACCCCTTTGCCCTGCCAGTGGACATCCACCGCCATCCCGCGCAGCTGCGCCGCGTCGCCATACAGCACCGTCGCGCACCCCACCACGCGTTCGTCGCCGTCCAGCGCCACGTAGTGCACGGTTCCCGGCGCGTCGTCGCCGGGCAAATGCGCGGTGGACCGCGGCCGTCCGGGCCGAAGGACATGCCAGCGCAGGTCCACCACGCCCTGGAACTCCGCCGCCGTTTCCACCGGCCGCACCTGGAACGGCGCGCGCGCATGGTGCAGCAACACCAACAGCGACCCGCCTTCCACGCGAATTCCCACCTCGTCCGCCGTCACCACATTGAGCGTGCCGTCGCGTACCCCGGGGGCCAGCGCCTCGCCCGACAGTGGCCAGCGCACCCCCCGCGTCGTCACGCCCTCCACCGCCCCGAGGGCCATCAACGACACCGTTCGTCCCGGCAGATCGTCGCCCCGCAGCACCGTCTCGCCGGCTCCGGCGGCGACCACGAACGTTTCCCCCACTTCATCCACCAGACGCACATCCACCGCTCCGCCATGCCGCACCAACGTCGAAAGCACCGAATACAGGTGGTCGATGCGCCCTCCGGTGGCGCCGTACACCGCGATGCGCCGGGCTCCCCGCTCCGCGCGCAAAAGTGCGATCGCCTTGTCGAGATCGGTGTGATCCTGATCCGGTGTGGCAACGATGCGCGCGCCCCTAACCTGCAGGAGGGTTCGCTCCGGCTCGGTCAACGAATCGAAATCGCCCGTCACCCAGTGCGGGTCGATGCCCATGCGCAGCAGGTGGCGCCCTCCGCCATCCACCGCCACCACGAACGCGCCCGGAAGCGCCGCGGCCGCCCTCAGCCGCGCCTCGGCTCCGGCGGCCAGGGCGCCG
>JBJTRZ010000566.1:0-3862 GCA_046076415.1 Armatimonadota bacterium | reverse complement strand
CGAGGAAGCCGAGCTGCGGGGCGGCGGGTTGGAGGGCCTGCAGGATGCGCTGCGCGAGGTGGGCGTGTTCGGTTTCGCCCGTTGCCAGGAACAAACGGAGCAGGGCATCGGCCATCTGCATGTTGTCGTTGACGTCCTTGGTGCCCACTTGCAGGTGTCCGACCGCGTCGGGTTTGACCGGATGGTCGAACAAGGCTCCACCGACCGGGTCCTCCAGGTGTCCGCGAACCCAGTTGGCGATCTCTTCGGCGCGGTCGAGATAGGCGGTGCCTTGTCCTGCTTCGTAAAGATCAAGACAAGCCGCGGCGACATCCGCGGAGTCGGCGAGGAGACCTTCCGGAGCGGTTCCGGCGTCGGGCACGGAATCCGGCGCGACGAAATGCCTTACGACACCGTCGTGGACATGGTGGCCGACGAGATGGTCGACGGTGGCGCGTGCGATGGCGAGGGCCGCACCGTCGCCGGTCGCTTGCCACGCGGCGAGGAACGCCCGGGCGGCGAGCGCGTTCGCGCCGGCGTAGACCACGGGATCGACCGTGGGGGGATTCCATTCACGCCGCTCCTCGACGGGCTGCGCGTAATATTCCGCGTCGGCGAACTGGCTTCCCCCGAACGCCCCGGTATTCGTGTCGAGAAGATGGGTTTTGAGATAACCCAGCGTTTCTTCGCCGATGGCCTTCCACCGGTCATCGCCCAGCAATTGGTGGGCACGGAAGTAGATCCGCGCGACGGAGGCATTGTCCTCGAGGAGTTTCTCGACCTGGGGCATCCGCCAATCGGGCGTCTGCGCGTACCGGAAGAATCCCGAGTCGCCGGCATCGTGGAGATCGCCCGCGTGCAGACCGAAGAGCGTCCGCTCGATCATCGTCCGGAGGTCGGCATCGGGCTCGCCCGCCTGGAGCGACCGCGCGTATTGTTCCAGAACCAGTTCGATCGTGTCGCAGTGCGGGAACTTCTGCCCGTTGTGTCCGAAACCCCCAAAGGCGAAATCGAACTCGAATTTGGCGGCGAGCAGGAAGTTCGTGGCGAGGTTGGGCTGCACCGCGACATTGGGATCGAGCGCCGGGGCGGCGTTTTGTTGGCGGATCTGTTGCCGGAGGTTGGCGACGTGTTGATTGAGCCCGGCCTTGTCGTTGCGGTAGGAATTGAGCACCTGCGGCAACAGTTGGGCGAGGTGTTCGGCCGGAAGGCTCGTCCCCCCCCACAAGACATCGCCTTCGCCGGTGAGGACGCAGGTCGTGGGCCAGCCTCCTTGCGTGTACCGAGCGTTGATGTCGGGCCGCTTGTCAGAGTCGACGCGCACGGCGATGTAGTTGTCGTTGACGTACGACGCGATGGCGTCGTTGCCGAACGTCTGCTCATCCATCGCGCGGCAGAACTGGCACCACGGTGCCACGATGGACAGGAGGACCGGTTTGTCCCCCGCCCGGGCCGCCGCGAATGCGTCGTCGTCCCAATTGCGCCACTCAATCCCGCTCATGCGTGTCGTCCGTGCTCTCCAGAGTATTGGATGCCCGGCGCGGGAGTCCGGACGTGCCGGGGGTCGCCGCCCGCGCGGACGCGGCAGTATACCGGCGCGCAACGGCCACGGGCAAGGATCCCCGCTACCGCGCATGGTATACTCGGGCGTCCGCGAGAGCCGCTCCCGCGTCCCATCGTTGCCCGCCCATGCCCCTCCTGCACCTGGAAGACGTCACCAAACGCTTCGGCGGCCTCGTCGCGGTGAACGGGGTTCATCTTTCGCTCGAACCCGGTGATTTGGCGGGACTGATCGGCCCGAACGGCGCGGGAAAGACCACGGTTTTCAACCTGCTCACGGGAGTCTACGCCCCGAGCGAGGGCTCGATCCGTTTCGATGGCGCCTCGATCGGAGGACGGCGCCCGCACGAGATCGCCCGTCTCGGGATCTGCCGGCCGTTCCAGAACATCCGCTTGTTCCCCGAGCTTTCCGTCCTCGACAATGTCCGTACCGCCGCCGCGACGCGTTCGCGGTCCGGGCTCGGTTCGGCGATCTTTCGAACCGGCTCCTGGTACCGTTCCGAAGAGGAAACCACACGGGAATCCCGGCGACTCCTCGGCCTGCTCGATCTCGCCGATCTGGAATCGGAGGAAGCCCGCAACCTCCCCTACGGAAAGCAGCGCCGCCTCGAGATTGCCCGGGCACTGGCCACGTCGCCGCGCCTGTTGCTCCTCGACGAGCCTGCGGCGGGTATGAATCCTCAGGAGTCCGAGGATCTGATGCACCTGATCCGGCGGCTGCGCGACGAATTCGGAGTGACGATCCTGCTCATCGAGCACGACATGTCCGTGGTCATGAACGTCTGTGAGCGCATCACCGTGCTGGTGTACGGTCAACCCATCGCGCATGGAACCCCGGCGGAGATCCAGCGGGACCCCAAGGTGATCGAGGCCTATCTCGGGTCCTCCGGCGAGGCCGAGGCATGAGCGCGCTGCTCTCGCTCGAGGGCCTCGATGTCTTCTACGGAGCGATCCACGCCCTCCGTGGCGTCACCGTCACGGTTGCCGAAGGCGAGATCGTCACCTTGATCGGCGCAAACGGCGCGGGAAAGTCCACGCTGCTCCGCGCGGCGAGCGGCATGGTTCGCCCCAAGACGGGCAAGGTGGTGTTCCAGGGAGAGGACGTGACCCGTGCTCCTATCGGCGCCATCGTGTCGCGCGGCCTCGTGCACTGTCCGGAAGGCCGTCGCATCTTCTCCAACATGACCGTTCGGGAGAATTTGGCCTTGGGCGCGTATCTCAGGCGGGACCGGGCGGCCATCGCGTCCGATTTCGAATACGCGCTCACGCTGTTTCCTCGGCTCCGCGAACGTTTGACGCAAAACGCCGGTACGTTGTCCGGGGGCGAACAGCAGATGCTGGCGATCGGCCGAGCGCTGCTCTCCAAGCCACGCCTATTGATGTTGGACGAACCTTCCCTCGGCCTCGCTCCCGTGCTCGTGCAGGAAATCTTCCGCATCGTCGAGGCGATCAAACGGGATTCCGGCGTTTCGGTGTTGTTGGTGGAGCAGAATGCCCATCAGGCGCTGGCGGTCGCGAGTCGTGCGTACGTGTTGGAGACGGGCCGCATCACCATCGAGGGCCCGGCCGCGGAGCTGCGCGACAACGCCGAAGTGCGGAAGGCCTACCTCGGGGAATAGGCGCGCCCCCGCGCCAGCCAGACGGGCACGACTCCATGCGGCTCGACACCGACAATATCCGCCTCTACGCCGACACATTGGTGCGCCAGACCGCGGCCGGCGGAATCGCGCTCGATTACACGGCGGCTTCCCTCGCCGTACTGGAGGCCTTGATCGAAGGTTCGGCCGAGCGCCTGTCCCTCGATGCCGCGTCCGAAACCGAACGCAACCTCACGATCTTCTACGCCGGTTGCTACTTGGGAGAAACGTTGGCCGCGGAGTCGGGTGGACGATGGGAATTCGCGCAGGAGTGGTGGGAATCCGTGGTGGCCGTGAATCGCGTACGGCTCAACCCATTCGAATTGGTGCGAAGGCGCATCGACGAGGGAAGGGAATCGGTTTCCCTGACACGGTTGCAGGAGGCTTGGTCCTTGGCCGGCGGCGACGAAACGACCGGCGATCCGGTTCACCCGAAAAGGTGAAAACCCGTATCTCCCCGGTTTGACCGATTTTGGAAATCATGGTTTTTTAATACATCGGCGCGGTCTCCTTTCAGGCGGACCGTGCACCGTCCGTCCGCGGACGTCAAGAGGCGCCGATGTCGTCGTCCGTGTTTCGGCGAGAGCCGGGCACACGTTTCCTTCAACGAGGTTCATCACGATGTCTTCGAACCGCACGCGGTCGACCGGGTTCACCCTTATCGAACTCCTGGTCGTCATCGCCAT
>JBJTRZ010000565.1:0-3859 GCA_046076415.1 Armatimonadota bacterium | reverse complement strand
CGTTGCTTGGCCGCGGCAACCTCCGCCGCATTGGGATCCAAGCCCAAGCGAGCCTCGGCAAGCCGAGCGACCGCCTCCGCCACGCGGGCCTCCTGGGCGACAATCTGGGCGTCGAGTTCGGCGTTTCGGATGGACGCCACGACCGTTCCCTTGGCGACGGGTTCCCCTTCGCGGAAGACGAGGCCTTGCACGCGTCCGGCAACCTTGGGTTCGATCTCGATCCGGTCCGCCGGCTCCACGATGCCGACCGCGACGGTGCGCTCGACCACGTCGCGTCGGACGGCGACGGCCACTCCGACCTTGGGCGCCGCTCCCTTCCTGCGGGCGGCCCCCGCCTCCTGCTCGAGGCGATCCGCCTTGACCCGTTCAAGACGCCACCAAATGCCGGATCCAAGCAGGACGAGAATCAAACCAACGAATCCCCAGCGTTTCACGACGTTGCCATTGCGGTCCCGATCGCGGGTTATCCTGCCGTTTCGTCGTCCTCTCCCCAATGTTCCGCGGCAAGGGAGCATCCCCGCAGCGGTGCTCCCGCCAAACGCCCCAAGCAACGCAGGCCTCCGCACGCCTGGAGGGAACCAAGGTCCGCCGTGCGAACGGCAAGCGCTGCGCCGAAGTTCGCGAGGTCCACATGGCACAGCAGTCCAGCCCCTCCCGCGGCGACTTCGCTGCCCCGAACGGGATCGAGCACGCGCGCGCGCAACCATGGTGGAGCGTGCTTCACCCCGGCGACGCCGCGGGACCAGTACTGGGAAGCCAGTTCGCTCATGCCGTATTCCGACCAGCATTGCGCGTCGGCGACCCCGAGTCGGTCGCGGAACCAGCCATAGAGCTCCGCCACCGGGACTTCGCGGCTGCGCCCCTTGTACCCTCCTGTTTCGATCACCACGGAGCCCGCCGGGAGCACGGTTCGCCAGTCCGGGTCCCGGTCGAAGAAATGGACCCAAGCAAAGGCGGTCCCGAAAACGGCCACCGGCCGACGACACGCGGCCAAAGTGGACCGAGCCGCTTCGATCCAGTCGGAATCCGTTCCGGGAGCGTGGAACACTCCCCGGTCCCGGTCGATGAGGGCACCCGCCATGTGCGAAAGCGAAGACTCGGGGACATGGTTGGCGGGAGGCATCAGGGCGACGACGGGGCGTCGCAGTCCATCGGCGCCGGGAAATCGGTCCCAGCCGGCGATCGCGGCCGCTTCGTACACGGCGAGCGCGGTCGCGTCCAAACCGTTTCGGCTCGATTCGTTTCCGGTGGTTCCCGATGACAGGAAGGTGCGACCACCGGTCTCCGGCATGCAATCCCCGGGTTTCGCGATACCGATCCAAGTGGTCTTGTAGGCCGAAACCGGCATGGGAGGAACCCCACGCCAGGAGGCGATCTGGTCGGGATCGACGCCGAGGTGATCGAGGAGGCGCCCCCATGGCGCCGAAGCCTTCGCCTGATAGCGGAACAGCGCGAGGGCCAAGTCGTTGAAGTCGAACCGGGAATCGGGTCGAAAGGCCCGATGCAACGCCGACACCAACGCCTCCGGGGATGTCATGGCAGCGACGCGTACAGCGTGGCGACCCCATTTTCACCCAGCACGAGCAGGCGCGTTCCGTCGGGGTTCCCCGTCCACCGGGCGGGCCGCGGAGACGTCTGCGTGGCGGGGTCCTTGGGCAGGGTCATCCGTCGCGAAATCGTGCGGCCACGGTCGTCCAGCGTAACCATTCCCCGCTCGCCGTCGAGGATCGTGATTCGATCCCCGCGCGCCGACACGGCCATCACCACGGGTTCGAGGAAACGACTGCCCTTTCCGCGCACCCGCCACGCCCCCTCCAAATCGACCACGTGGAGTTTGGCGACATCCCCGGGTTGCGACCGTTCGGAAACCGCGATCCAGCCGGAAGACCCCGCGACGGCCCAGCGCAACCCCTCTCCGTCGAAGGGCTTCTCCCAAAGCGTGGTTCCCGTCGCGGGGTCGATCCGCTCCATCCGCGGGTCCTTGCGTCCCGGTCCACTCGCGCTGACCACCCACGCGTTGCGGCCATCCCCGGTCGCGAACGGCCGCCATCGACGCGCCGGATCGGACCGAGCAACGGTCCACAGGGGTTTTCCCTCCGGGGAAACCCCTGCCAGACCGGAATCGAGCCACATTCCCGCGAAAATCGCACGGTTCGTCGCCACGATGGCATCGGGAATCCCGGGGAGCGTGGTCACCGATTCGGGTTCGCCCGACAGCGCGAACCGCCGCAGCGTGCGGTCGCCGCACCCGACCCACGCGAAACGTCCACCGGGTGCGAGGGCTACGCTCCAAATGGGAATTCCGATTCGAATCAGGGATTGCACCCCGGTGGCTGGATCCAAAACGGCGATCCCGTCGGCCTGCGGATCGAGCGGAGCCCAGCAGCAAACGGCTCCGGTATCGGCCACCGCCATTTCGCGAACCCGCGGCAGCGGAGGCGTGGTCCAGACAGGCCGACCAAGTATCCCATCGATCGCGGTGAATCGATTGCGACGGTCGCGCACCACCACCCGGCGCCCATCGTTCGAGATCGCGATGGATTCCGGCAGCGCGAGACGCAGCGACCAAAGCGGTTTCCAGCGCGGTCGCGCATCGGCCGCCGGTTCCTGGGTCGGATCCTGAGCCGGAACCCGCGAGACAAGCGAACCGGTAACCGCCGCGACTCCGCGCCCCGGACGCCCCACCTGAAAGGCGATGCCCACGGCCGCGGCCACGAACAGCAAGGCCAGCAGCACGCCCATTGGATTACGCACGCGGGCACCGTTCCCGGAAACGCGCGGCGCGCCGGACGAGATCCTCGTGCAACCGGGTCTCGCCGGTCAGCTCGGGATGGAACGCCGCGGCGACGATTTCCCCGTGGCGGACCAGCACGGCCCGCCCATCGTAGCGGGCGAGCACCTCGATTTCCGGGCCCACGTCGCGGACGACCGGAGCCCGGATGAAAAGCGCCCGCAGGGTTCCTTTCCCGTCGAACGCGGTGAGATCGAGATCCACCTCGAACGAATCGATCTGACGACCGAACGCGTTGCGGTCGACGCCGATGTCGAGCGCACCAATCAGGGGTTGGCCTCCGGCCGCCTCGCCGGAAACGATGCGCTTGGAGAGCAGGATCATCCCGGCGCAGGTCGCGAGCACCGGAAGGCCCGCTGAAATCGCGCCGCGCACCGGCTCCATGAGCGCGTAGCGCACCAGCAATTTGCCGATCGTGGTGCTCTCACCCCCCGGCAGCACCAACGCGTCGCAGGCCGCCAAGTCCTCGGGCGTCCGGACCTCCGCAACCCGCCCCCCGGCGGCCACCACCGCGTTCGCATGCGCCTCGAAGTCGCCTTGGAGCGCCAACACACCGATCACCGGAGGCATCATGCGACCCGAACCGGCACGACCGGCCGTCGCGCGACACCCCGTCGACATGGCGGCACCCAGGGCGCCATCGGGAAAGCCGTCACCAACCGCGAACGGCGAGGCGTTCGGTGTCGTCCAGGGTGCGAATGTCGATGCCCACCATCGGCTCGCCCAGCCCCTTGCTGATCTCCACGAGACGATCGTAATCGCGGTGGAACGTGACCGCGTCGACGATGCGCTTGGCGCGCTCCGCCGGGTCGCCGGACTTGAAGATGCCGGAACCCACGAACACCGCTTCCGCCCCGAGGTGCATCATGAGCGCCGCATCCGCCGGAGTCGCCACGCCGCCGGCGGAGAAGTTGGGCACCGGTAGACGTCCGAGGCGCGCGACCTCGCACACGAGATCGTAGGGAGCCCCCAGATTCTTCGCCTCGGTCATCAACTCCGCTTCGTCCATGGTCGTCAGCTTGCGGATCCCCGCCATCAGCGAACGCATATGGCGAACCGCCTCGACGA
>JBJTRZ010000564.1:0-2374 GCA_046076415.1 Armatimonadota bacterium | reverse complement strand
CCTTGATGCGGGCGATGGCGGCCCTCGATGCGCATGATGTCAATCTGACCATGATCGAGTCGCGCCCGACCAAACAGATGCCGTGGGAATATGTGTTCTTCCTCGATTTTCAAGGGCATGTCAAGGAGGAACGGGTCTCCCGCGCGCTGCGCCACCTCTCCGAGCAGAGCCTGTTCGTGACGGTCCTGGGATCCTATCCCGAAGCCGACTGACCCGATCCGTCGGCCTCGGCCGAAACAGTTGCGATTCGTGAAAAATCGGCTAGAATTTTCGCGGCGGCGACGGACGGGCAAGGGCGCCCACCGGAGCCGCCTTTTCCTTGCCCGCCCGGTTTGTCCGCGCTTCAGACCCGATACGTGAAGTGCCGCATTGTTTTGCCGCCCGGCGTGAAGTGCGAGCAGACCAAGTGCACCAAGCGATCCTTGGACTGGATCAGCGACGGATAGTGCCAACTCAAGCCGGCGGATCGATCCGCGCGTTCGACCACGATCGGATCCGACCAAGTCCGGCCTTCGTCGTCGGACAGCCAGAGGGCGAGGCTGTGGCGCCCCTCCTCCGTGTCGTTGCCGCACAACAGCCACCGGCCGTCGGCGAGGACCACGCCCTCCACGGACGAGCCCGGATTCGGCAATCCGATATGCCGCGCCAACGTCCAGGAACGCGCATCGTCGTGGGATTCCGAGACCAGGACACGCTGGGGCGCGGGGCCATTGTTGCGGCAGTAGGCCACCAGCGTGCCATCCCTGCGACGTAGGACACTCGGTTGGACGGGTGCGGGGCCCAGGATGGGCAGGGAACAGGCCCACGACTCCCCGTCATCGTCGGTCCATGCGAACAGCGATGCGTCGAACCCGTCCGAATACAGGGGCAGCACCATCCGCTCTCCGACGGCAAACGCATGGCAGCGTCCGAACCAACCCAGCCTTCGGGTGAGTTTGTCCTGCGCGGCGGCGGTGGTTTTGGCAAGGTAGGCCCCGAGTCGCTCCTTCTCGGCTCCGGTCGCCCGTTCCGCCGCGGGTTGCCAGGCTTCGGCCAAGCGGTCGCGGAACAGTTTCTGAAATGCCGTGTCGTCCGGGCGCAACAACACCACGCCGTCCTTCTCCCAGCGCGGCGCACCATCCCCGCGTCCCCAGTCGCGGGCCCGGCGATATCGCAGCAGGGTCGACTCCCAGGTGTTTGCGATCTGCACCGCATGGAAAAGCCAAAGTCGCCCGCGCGCGTCCACCGCCAGCACGGGATTGGTGTCGGGGAATCCCGGCGTATCGGCGAGCACGAACGGCTTGGACCAACGTCCACCCTTTGGCTTGCGCGCACCGAGGATTCGAACATCGTCGGCCGTACGTTCCCCGGACCCCCGGTACCAACACGTCAACAACCCGCCGTCCGGCGTTTCCACCACGCAGGCGCTGTGGTTGTGCAGGGAGTCGAGCGGGAAGAGGTCTTCGACGGCGATACGTTCGATCATGTCAGCGGTCCTTCGGAATGTAGCCGGCCCAGACGCCCATCCAGTAGGGGAGCAGGAATGCGGTGCCCTCCTCCTCGCTCGCGGCGCCTCCACCGGAAACGGCTTCCCACGGGCTGCCGTTCCAGCGCATAACCCTCCGCTCCGACGCCGGGAGGACGCGGTCGGTGCTGGTGCGGTTGCGTCCACCGCCCGGCGCGTGGCGCAGCCCCACGTCGAGGCGGGTGGTGTTGTCGATGTCGTGGTTCACGAGTTCCCACGGCCAATCCTCGAGCGTGCGGACCGCGGATTCCACATCGCAGGGCCGTCCGGTCCCGGTGCCGTACAGAAAGTTGTAGAACGGGCTCGCTTCCGCGGAAATCGATTGCTCGCCGGGTTGCGGTTCCCAGCCCGAGGCGATCGAGCGGACGAGCACGCGGCGGCGATCCGGATCCCGCTCGAGGCGAAGCAACGGCCAGTAGGCGGTGTACGCGAGTTCGTCGTCGCTGTGGTTGATGCCCCACCACGGCAGCCCGCGACGGTACAGCAAGGTGTTGGCGAGCAGGTGGTGTTTGCGGATCAGGCTGTCGTAGAGGTCGGAGTAGCGTTTTTCCCCGGTGAGGTGCGCGGCCACCTTGAGGTAGCACAGGAGCTCGATCGAATTGAGGCCGCGTTCCTCCTGCCAGAAAGGACTGTCGTTGAGCACCTGCGGATTCCACATTCCCCACAGCGTCCGTTTGCCGTTGTGTCCGACGAGCGTGAAGTCGTGGGCGAGGATGTGGTCCGTGACACGTTTGCAGGTGGCCGCGATTCGGGCCTTTCGAGCGGGGTCGTCCACGAGTTCGAAATAGACGTACCAAGCGAAGTAGTGTCCGTCGATTTCGTCGCTCGACGTATCTCCCTTCACCAGACGGCGGGATCGACGGGCGAGCG
>JBJTRZ010000563.1:0-3520 GCA_046076415.1 Armatimonadota bacterium | reverse complement strand
CGACCAGCCCGACCGCCGCCAACGCGTCGCGGACCGCGCGTTTGTGATCGGGCATCAGGAACGGGTCCCAGCCGCGCGCGGCGTAGATGCCCCGCGCACCCCCTTCGTCGCCGTGGAAGTTGATGGTGCCGATCCATGTGCCGTCGAAACGCCCCTCCAGCATCCGGGCGAGCCGGCGCGGCGTGCACGGGAGCAGGGGAGCGATCGAGGCGGTGGTGCGGATGCCGGCGGATCGGAGCGTGGACGCCGCCTCGAGCCGCCGTGCCAGCGATGGCGCGCGGGGCTCGAACGCCTTTCGGACCACCTCCGAATTGGTGGGGATCGAAATGCCCACGGTGAGCGTGTCGCCGAAGCGCCGCAGCACGTCGATGTCGTCGACCACGTGCGGCGATCGGGTCTGGATGTGCACGGAGCGCGGGTGCGCCAGCAGCAGGACCTCGAGCAGGGCGCGCGTGATGCGGTGCCGGCGCTCCAAAGGTTGGTAGGGGTCGGTGGCGGAGCCCACGAACACGCTGGCGTCGTGGCACTTCGCGCTCTCGCGCGCCAACGCGTCCACCGCGTTGCGCTTCACATCCACCCAATGCCCCCAGGTTGCGCGGCGCGACAAATCGTCGTGCACGAACTTGCGGGCGTAGCAGTAGGAGCACCCGAACGCGCACCCACGGTAGGGGTTCAGGGTGATGTCGGCGGGAATGCCGAATCCCGATCGCTCCATCGCGACCGAACGGACATCGACGACACGGACCTCCGGGGCAGCCATGCCCGAAGTATATCAAACAAATGTTTGTTTCGGTTTGGATCCGGCGCGGCGCGCCGGCGTCAGACGAAACGCGCCGAAGCCAACGCGGTTCGGGCCGGCGACTCCGACAGGTCCGGCAGGGTCCGGATCATCTCGAAGAGCGCGGCGCGCAACGCGTCGAGGCTCGCGCCGAAAGTCGCCACGACGTCCGCGGTGGTCACCGGCGGCACCGCGCCATCGGCCACCAATCCCGCGTCGTGGTCGGTCACCACCGAGATGTTGACATAGGGAATCTCGCACTCGCGCGCGAGGATGGCCTCCGGATACTGGGTCATGTTCACCACATGCCAGCCCATCTTGGTGAACCAGCGGCTTTCCGCGGCCGACGAGAATCGCGGGCCCTGGATCGTTACGCAGGTCCCGGATTCGTGGACGCGCATGCCCTGCGCCTTGGATACCGCGATGGCGTGGGCGCGCAGGATCGGACAATACGGCTCCGCGGACGACACGTGGGTCACCACGGGCCCGTCGAAGAACGTGTCCGCACGGCCCGAGGTTCGATCGACGAATTGATCGCAAACGACGAACTCGCCCGGGTGGATATCGGGTTGGAGCGAGCCGCAGGCGGAGGGTCCGAAGATCGCCTCGACGCCGAGCGCTTTCATCGCATGGACATTCGCCCGGTAGTTGATCCGGTGCGGCGGGATGCGGTGGTCGCGCCCGTGGCGGGGCAGGAACGCCACGTCGATGCCGGCGACCGTGCCAAGGATCACCTTGTCCGACGGGGCGCCGTAAGGCGTTTCCACCCACTCCTCGCGCGCATCGTCGAGGAACTTGTAGAAACCGCTGCCGCCGAAAACCCCCACCCGCGCCGTCGCCATACAATTGCCCTCCGGGGAAGCGTCGCGCGTTCCCGTCTCCCGACTACCGCAAGCCGCGTGCCGCGAGCGCATCCCACCGCGCCGCGGAATCCGGGTCCGGAACAAACGTTTCGATGGGAAACGAGTCGCGAACCACGCGGCGCAGGTCGGCGAGGTCGCGGATCAAACCCGCGCTGCGCGCTTGCAGCAGCACATTGCCGATCGCGGTCGCCTCCACCGGGCCCGCGTGCACCACGCACCCCGTCGCGTCCGCCGCGATCTGGTTCAGCAACGCATTGCGGGATCCGCCCCCCACGATGTGCAATGTCCGGACGCGACGGCCCGTGAGTTCCTCCATCGTGCGCAGCGTCGACCGGTATTTCAGCCCCAACGAATCGAGGCAGCAGCGCACGGTCGCGCCGATACCCTCCGGCGGGGTTTGCCCCGTGTCCGCGCAGAGCTGGCGGATCGCGGCCGGCATATCGGCCGGCGCGAGCAGCGACGGATGATCGGGATCGATGATCGCGGCCATCGGCTTGGCCTCCGCCGCCAGGCGCGTCAGTTGCTCGTACGACCGTTCGTCGCCAAGGCGCGCCCATGCCCGCCGGCATTCCTGCACCAGCCACAGGCCACCGATGTTCTTGAGGAAACGAATCGTTCCCGCCGCCCCGCCTTCATTGGTGATATTGGCCGCCGCCGCCGCGGGAGTCAGGATGGGCGCCGGTATTTCCAAACCGAGCAGCGACCAAGTCCCGCTCGAGAGATACGCCCAGTCGTCGCCGGGAGCCGCGGGCACCGCGGCCACCGCGCTCGCCGTGTCGTGGCCGGCCGGCGCGTAGACCGGCGTGCCCGTGGCGGGCAAACCCACGCCGTCGGCTCGCAGCGGACCGTACTCGGCCCCGTCGGGGAGCACCTCCGGCAATATTCCGGTCGGCAGTCCGAGGCGCTCCAGAAGCCCCCGGGCCCAGTCGCGCGCCACCGGGTCCCACACCTGCGAGGTCGACGCGATGGTGACCTCCGAGGCCGCGCGGCCGGTCAGGCACCAGTGGAGCAGGTCGGGCACGAAGAGCAAGGTGCGCGCGGCCGCCAGCAACCCCGGCGAACGTTCCTGCAACGCCGCAAGTTGGAACAAGGTGTTCAGCGACATGGTCTGGATCCCGGTGGCCGCGAACACCTCCGCCTGCGGCACTTTCGCGTAGAGCCGCTCGATCCAGCCGTTCGTGCGCGCGTCGCGGTAATGCACCGGCAGGCCAACGAGTTCGCCCGAGGGACCAATCAAGCCGAAATCAACCCCCCAGGTGTCGACCCCGATGCCCTGGAGCGGTCCGCCCTCGTCCGCCCGCGCGATCGCCGCACGTGTCTCGGCCACCAGGCGCGGAAAGTCCCAGTGGAGCGTGTCGCCGATGCGGATCGGGCCGTTCGGAAAACGATGCACCTCGTCGATCCGCAACCGACCGTCGTCGCCCAGGGTGCCCGTCACCCCTCGGCCGCTCTCGGCCCCGAGATCCACCGCCAGGAATCGCGCCATCGTACCCCCGTATCCACCGTAGCGTTCGACGCGCGCCCTGCGTCGCGTCCATCCATTATTTCCAGCCGCCCGGCAACGCGTCAAGCACCCCGCACGGCCGGGTATGCTTCCGGCGTGTTCGACGCCTATCCCGGCCATGCGCCCCTCGATCCCGCGGTGCTCGCGCTGCTACCCAACGCCCGCTGGGTGGCGCCGGGCATTCTGACCTGCGGCCAACCGCGCCCGGAGGCGTTCGCCGCGCTGCGCGCCGCCGGATGCGATGCCGTCCTCAACCTGCTTCCCCCCGGGCAGGAATGGATCGACGAGGAGGGGACCGCCGACGATCTGGGCATGGACTACGCCGTGGTGCCGGTGGTCTGGCTCGATCCCCGCCCCCGGGATTTCGAACGTTTC
>JBJTRZ010000562.1:0-2965 GCA_046076415.1 Armatimonadota bacterium | reverse complement strand
TCGAGGCGGCGGAGGCGGCGGTGTCGGCGGGGGCGGACGCGGTGTCGACGACGCTTTCCGGATACACGGCGGCGTCGCCGCGTTTGGCGGGTCCCGACCTGGGTTTGGTGGCGGCGCTCTCCGCGCGGAACCTCGGCGTGCCGGTTTTCGCGGAGGGTCGGATCGAAACTCCCGAGCAGGCGCGCGCGGCGCTCGATTGCGGTGCGTGGGCGGTGGTCGTGGGCGGCGCGATCACGCGTCCGGTGTCGATCGCGGCGCGCTTCGCGCGGGCGGTCTCGGGGGCGGGATCGGGTTTTTGAAAAGGAAACGCCCCGACGCGGCGCGCCGGGGCGTTGATTGGGCGGGGGCTCGGATCAGCCCTTGAGCGCGTCCGCGCCGCCGACGATTTCCGCGATCTCCTTGGTGATCATCGCTTGGCGGGCACGGTTGGCCGACAGGGTGAGGTTCGAGATCATCTTGCCGGCGTTGTCGGTGGCCGAGCTCATGGCGGTCATGCGCGCGCCGTGCTCGGACGCGATGGATTCCAGCAGCGCTTGGTAGATCAGGGTGTCGACGGATCGGGGCAACATGGCGTCGAGCAGCGACTCCGCATCGGGTTCGAAGAGGTAGTCTTCGGAAGCGCCGTCGGTGGTGCCTTCGGATTCGGCACCCATCGGCAACACCTGCACCACCGTCGGCTTCTGCGTGAGGGCGGACAGGAAGCGGGTGTAGACGACGTAAAGAACGTCGATTTCGCCGTCCGTGTAGAGGCGCTGGGCGTGGCGGGCGATTTCCTGCGCTTCCGCGAACGATGCGCCGGTCATGTTCATGCCGTATTCGCCGACCACCGGGTAATCGCGTCGGCGGAAGAAAGCTTGCCCTTTGCGGCCCACCGCGATGATCCGTGCGTTCTCCGGAGCCACGGCGGTTCCGTCGGGGCCGACCGTGCGCAGAACTTCGGCGACCTTTTTGAGGATGTTGGCGGCGTAGGAGCCGCAGAGTCCGCGGTCGGCCGTGATCGCGACGATGCCGACCTTGACCGGCTCGCGCACCTCTAGCAAGGGATGGTTGAAATCGCCGCCGCCGGCCCGCGAAAGCGAACCCATCACGGAGCGCATGCGGTCCGCGTAGGGGCGGGCCGCCTGGACCCGGTCCTGGGCGCGCTTGAGGCGCGCGGCCGCGACCATTTTCATGGCCTTGGTGATCTGCTGGATATTCTTCGCAACCCGGATGCGGGCGCGGATCTGGCGCATCGACGGCATGGTGGTCCGTAAGTCTCCCGAGGTGGCCGAAAAGCCGGTACAGTATACCATCCACCGCGCCGGGCGGGACGGCGTGGGGAAGGCGGCACGGTACAATGCGCCGTGAACCCGACCCGACCGGAATCGGTTGATCCGGAAGACGAAAAGCCGCATGAGGAATGCGGCATCTTCGGTGTCCATGCTCCCGGCGAGGATGTGGCCCGTTTGGCGTTCTTCGGACTCTTCGCCCTCCAGCACCGGGGTCAGGAATCCGCGGGAATCGCGGTCTCCGACGGCGCGGGACTCTCGATCCACAAGGACATGGGTCTGGTCACCCAGGTCTTCGACGAGGACGCGTTGTCGCGCCTGAAGGGGCATGTGGCCATCGGCCACACGCGCTACTCCACCACCGGCTCGTCGGTGCTGCGCAATGCCCAACCGATTTCCTGCTGCCTGCAGACCGGCGACGAAATCGCGGTCGCCCACAACTGCAACCTGATCAACGCCGAGGAACTGCGCGACGAATTGGTCCGCTCCGGAGTGAACTTCGAGTCCACCAACGACTCGGAGGTGATCGCGCGCCTGATCGCCCATCACCTGCACCTCGGTCTGGTGGAGGCGGTGCGCGCCACGATGGCCCGGATCCGCGGCGCCTATTCGCTCGCGGTGCTCGCGGGGGGCGAACTCGTGGGCGTCCGGGACCCCCTCGGCATCCGTCCCCTTTGCCTGGGACGCCTCGGCGACGACCACTGGGTGCTGGCGTCGGAAACCTGCGCGCTCAACACGGTCGGAGCAATTTTCGTTCGCGAACTCATCCCCGGCGAAATCGTGGTGATCGGCGCCGATGGCTGGCGCTCGTTCAATGGGCAACCCATGCAGGGACAAGCGCTCTGCATGCTCGAGACCATCTATTTCGCCCGGCCCGATTCCCGGATGTACGGACAGAGCCTGCACGCCGCGCGTCGCCGCATGGGGGCCGAACTCCACCGCGAACATCCGGCTCCCGACGCCGATCTGGTGATCGGGGTGCCCGATTCCGGCACGCCGGCGGCGCTCGGTTTCGCGGAAGCCTCCGGGATTCCGTTCGGCGAAGGCCTGGTCAAGAACCGTTACATCCAACGCACCTTCATCCAGCCCGACCAACGCATGCGCGAGATGGGCGTTCGCATGAAGCTCACACCGATCCGGGAGGCGCTGCAGGGCAAGCGCGTGGTGATGGTCGACGACTCGATCGTCCGCGGCACCACCACCGGCAAGATCGTGCGACTGCTACTCGAATCGGGCGCCAAGGAAGTCCATGTTCGGATTTCCTCCCCGCCGGTCGCCTACCCGTGCTTCTACGGCATCGATATGGCAACGCAGGACCAACTGGTGGCCGCACGATGCACGGTGGAGGAGATTCGGCAACGCATCGGTTCGACCACGCTGGGCTACCTTTCCACCGAGGGGCTTGCCCGCGCGCTCTCCGTGCCCAACGACAACTTCTGCATGGCGTGCTTCACCGGCACCTACCCGCTCGCCATTCCCGAAAACGTTCGTGTCGGCAAGTTCGCCTTCGAACTCCCGACCGCGCCGCAGGCCGGCTGACATGCGCGCCCGCATCCTGCTCTTCGGCCATTACCGGGATATCGCCGAAGCGGTCGAGGTGGAAGGGTTGCCCGACGACGCGACCGTGGTGGATGTGGCGCGCGCGCTCGAGTCCCTCGACCCCCGCTTCGCGCACGTGCTCGATCGCGCGCGATTCG
>JBJTRZ010000561.1:0-4576 GCA_046076415.1 Armatimonadota bacterium | reverse complement strand
CGCCGCGCACCGGTGGGGCCACGGTGCGTGCCGGGGGGAAGTCGGCGCAGGCACGTTTCAAATCGCTCCGCCAGACCCTTGGTCGAAGGAAATCCCTTCTCCTCGAACCACCACCGGTGGTTGGTCGCCGTGAGCGGCCGGCTTGCCGGCTCGAGCCATTCCCGCACGATCGGGTCCGCGTTGTCGCCGAGCACCGCGTCGATGTCCTCGTCGAGGATCCGACCCTCGGCGCGCCGGGCCTGATAGGCGACCTCGGTCATGTACGGCTCGGTGTGGAACCGGGCTGCGGCCGCGACCACCGCCTGCTCGAACGGCAGGTGTTGATAGGCGTGGAGCGTGTTGTGGTGGATGAAGACCCCGATCGGGCCTTGCGCCGGCAATGCGTGCGCCGCATGGTCGATCGCATGGCCCGTTTCCGAGCGGGGGACGGCAGGGTGGGCCGAATCGGCCGATGGATGGTGCATCGTTCAGGCGGCGGAGGCGCGACGGCGCTTGCGTACGGCGAGCGGATGGTGGGAGAACGGATCGTGGTTGTCGAGTCCAATGAACTCGAGCGACTTGCCGGTCCAGCGGTTGGCGATCTTGTCGAGTTTGTCCTGAACCGTGTGATCCACCACCACCGCGTCGCGGAAATCCACCCGAACCGCCGTTACGGAGGCATCCGCTTCCAGCGTCTTGAGTCGAGCGTCGAGGCCGAGGAAGTTGGTGAACACCGCGGAATCCCCCACGGTCAGCGTCGCGATACCGTCCTCGCGAGTTTCGAGGATACAGCTTTTGAACAGGGTCGAGATCGGTGCGCCATGGAAGAGGTGCAGGGCCAACTTGAGCACGAGACCGGCACCCACGCCGATCAGGAGGTCGGTGGCCAGGGTCACGAGCATGGTCGCGGTGAAGAGGAACAGCTGCTCCTTGCCCACGTGCAGCGCATGGCGGAATTCGCCCAGCGATGCCAACCGCGAACCCGTGATGATCAACATGGCCGCCAGCGCCGCGAGCGGAATCATCATCAACACGGTGGGAATCAGGGCCACGGCGAGCAGGAGGAAGAGGCCGTGGAAGAAGTTCGACCACGCGCTCTTCGCGCCGTTGTCGATGTTGGCCTTGCTGCGCACGACTTCCGAAATCATCGGGATGCCACCGATGCAGGCGACGAGGGTGTTGGCGACGCCGGCGGCGAGCAGGTCGCGATTCAGATCGCTGACACGCTTCTTTTCGTCGATGGAATCCACCGCGGAAACCGTCAACAGCGACTCGATCGATCCCACCAAGGTGAACATGACGATGTACTTGATGGACTCCGGGCTGAAGATCCGCGAGAAGTCCGGGAACGCGAGGGCCTTGTCGATCGATGGAGGAAGCGCGACGAAGTACTTGTCCGCAAGGTGCGCGGCCCCGGCCATCGGCACCGCCACGAGCAGCACGACCAGTTGAACCGGGACCGCCTTCAGCACCTTGACCAACTTGCCGAGATACGGGAAGCCGATCATCAGGGCGAGCGCCACCAGGCCGACCAGGAATACCTGCGGGTTGCGTTCGGCAAAGCTTTTGGGAATCTCGGCCAGCAACTCGAACGGTTCCTTCGCCGTGGGCTTGACTCCCAGGAGCACGTGGCTCTGTTTCGAGATGATGATCACGCCGATCGCCGCAAGCATGCCGTGCACCACCGAGGTCGGCATGATTTGACCTAGCGTTCCCGCACGGAGCAGGGCGAGCAGGATTTGCAGGCCGCCGGCAACCACCCCCACCGCGAGCGCCCGATGGTATCCGACGCCCGCGTCGCCTTGGCCCAGATCGGTCACCGCACCGAGCACGATCACGATCAACCCGGCGGCCGGACCCTTGATCGTCAGTCGGGCGCTGCCGAGAAACGGGGCCACGATGCCTCCCGCGATGGCGGTGAGGATGCCGGCGACGGGCGGCGCGCCGCTCGCACTGGCGATGCCGAGGCACAGCGGGAGGGCGATGAGGAAAACGAGGAAGCCGGAGAGGATGTCCGACTTGATCGAAGGGGATTTGAGTGTGTCCACGATGGCTCCGGAGCGATCAGAGGGTGACGTTGAACTGGGTCACCAGGCAGTCGAGGCGGCGATGGGAGCCCGAAGGCAGGCGCAGATCGTCGCGGAGGTACCCGAACTCGAATCGGGTGTGCGGGGCGACCTTGCGGCTCGCTCCCAGGAAAACACGGTTCTGGTCGAACCCGGCCTTGGGGCCGTTCACGACCGAATTCATGTTCCAGAACAACTCGTCGTACGCGACGACTTGCCAGTTTCCGCCGGCGCCGAGGGGACGGACGAAACGGGCCATGTCGCGGACACGCCAACTGGTGCCCGACGTATCCTGGATGTCGCGCTGTTCGAAGCGGGTGCGATTGACCACGCTCCCGCCCGGCACTTTGTCCTCGAACAGGAATTGCTGGTAGGAACGGGTCTCGTCGCGAAATTTGGGATGGTAGGTGGGTGTGGAACCGAATCCCTGCCAAACCGACCACTTGGGCGATACCTGGTAGCCGAACGCACCCCGCAGCAGGGTCCTATCCATCGACTTGCGATCGACCATGGAGATTCGGGTTTGCCCTTCCGCATACCAACGCACCGTGGGCTTCAGGTGACCGGTGGCGGTGAAATGGTTCCACCACTGCGTGTCGGTGTCGGCGGCTTGAACGCCGGACGAAAGCACCGGGATGGAAGCGGCCGCGGCGAGGGCCGCGAAGGGAGTTCGCATGCCTGAAGTCTAGGCATTCGCAGGTGTGGAAGGGGGACCGAGGAGGTGCGTTTGGTCGGGTTCCCGGTGCCGTTGGTCGCACCTGATATGATTCGGCAGTCCGATGGCGGCGCCGAGCATGCTTCTCACCATCGTCGAGGACACCTGCGTCCTCGTTGCCGGCTCCTACCTGCTCACGCGTGGCCGGACCTTGGATATCCTGCTAGACCCGCGTCGAAAACCGCTGCAGACCCTGTTGCTTGGGGCCTATTTCGCCGCGCTCGCCGCCGTTCAGGATCTCCTTCCGGAATCGCAACACCCCTACGCGCCATCGACGCTCGTCGTCACGTTCGCCGCGTCCATCGGAGGCGCCTGGGTGGGCGTGCTCGCCTCGATGGGCGCCATCGGCACCGCGTTGGTCCTGCGCGAACTTCCCGTCGCACTCGCCACCCCGCCGGCGCTCGTGGTCAGCATTCTGTCGGGCACGTTGCTGGGGCGCCGCCTTGGCATGCGGGGCGGATTCCAAACCGGCGTCGTGGCGCAAGCGATGGCGTTGGTTTCCAATGCGCTGGCCTACCGGACACTGGGACGTTCGCTCGATATGGCTCCCGCCGTCGCCACCGTCGTCGCCAACGGATTCGGCGTGATGCTGATGACCCAAATCGTTCGCGATGCCGCGCTTCGCCGTGACGCGAACCTGCTCGCGGTGGAGAACGCGGCGGCGCGGGCGCGCATGGTCCAGTTTGAATTGCAGGCGCTGCGCTCGCGCCTGAACCCGCATTTCCTCTACAACACGCTCAGCACCATCGCCGCCCTGTGCACCGTTGCGCCCGCGGGTGCCCGCACCGCTTCGGTGCGCCTCGGCGAACTCATGCGCCGAGCGCTCGAGATCGATGTCCACCAACCCGTGAGCCTCGGCGAGGAGATCGACAATTGCAAGGCTTACCTCGAGATCGAGTGCTTGCGCCTCGGGGACCGTTTGACCGTGGACTGGAGCGTCGATCCGGCGCTCGTCTCCACGCCGGTTCCCGCCTTGGCCTTGGCGACCATGGTCGAGAACGCGGTGCTGCACGGGGTCGGGGGACGACTCGGGGCGGGAAGGGTGCGCATCGACGCGCGGAAGTCGGGAAACCTCGCCTTGGTCTCCGTGCGCGACGACGGTCCTGGTATTCCCGGGCGGGTACGTCGACAACTCGATCCGGAGCAAGGCGACCGGCCGCACGGATTGGCGTTGGTGAACCGCGAATTGGTTCTGCGCTACGGCGAATCGGCGCGACTTCGGATCCACGGATGGCCGGGCAAGGGCTCGCTGGTGGCGTTCGCCGTGCCCCTCGCTGCCGCGGGAGGCGCGCAATGAAGGCGTTTTTGGTCGACGATGAAGTGCTCGTGCGCGGCTATCTTGCCGAACTGCTCTCCGAACAAGGGGTCTGCGTGGTTGGAGAGGCCGGCGATGCGCCCTCCGCTTTGTCGGGAATCCGCGCGATTCGCCCCGATGTGGTGTTCGTCGATGTCCGTATGCCCGGTGTTTCCGGCCTGCACCTGGCGGAGGAGATCGGCCGCATGGAGGACCCTCCGCTCGTGGTGCTGGCGACCGGGCATTCCGAACATGCGGTCGCGGGCTTCGACCTCGGCGCGGCCGATTACCTGCTCAAGCCCGTGTCGCCCGAGCGATTGATGCGCTGCCTCGCCAAACTCGGGGACGCGATGCGACCCCGCGCCGTCGCGTCCCCCGCGAGCATCGATCGCATCGCGCTTCGCTCCGACGCCGGAATCCGACTCGCGGATCCCGCGGAGGTCGCCTGTGCCACGACCCGCGACCGCAAGGTCTATGTTCGTTTGGACAACGGCGAGGAATATCGATGGGCGGGGAGCCTCG
>JBJTRZ010000560.1:0-4059 GCA_046076415.1 Armatimonadota bacterium | reverse complement strand
ACCAGCGGTTCATGAGCTCGAACGGCGGGTCGCCGCCGTGCCCGCCCTGATGGAAATACTGGACGAGCGGAACCCGCCCCCGCACCGCGTTGCTGATGCGCACGCTGTGCTCCGGCACGACGTTCCAGTCGTTGAACGCATGGGCCATGAGCACCGCGCACCGAATCCCACGGGCGAACTGGAGCAGGTCGCGATCGGCCCAGAACCCGTTGTAATCCCCGCTGCGCCGATCCTGGTTCTGCGCGAACTCGCCGTCGCGATACAGGCGATCGCTCACCGGGCGCGTTTTCGGATCCCCGCTGTGGATGAAATCGTAGAGGGAATCGATGTCCTCGCCGAGATACCCGCCGGGATGCCGCACCAAGCCGTTGGAGCGGTAGTAGTGGTAGTAGGACGTGTTAGGGGCCACCGGAATGATGGCCTCGAGGCCCTTCACGCCGGTCGTGGCCGCGGCCACCGGAATCGTGCCGTTGTACGACGTGCCGGTCATGCCCACCTTGCCGGTGCACCAGGTGGCCCGCACCTCGTCCGTGCCGTCGATGGTCCTATAGCCCTTGGCCCGTCCGTTGAGCCAGTCGATCACGGCCTTGGGCGCGAGGCGCTCCGGCGCGCCGCCCACCGTCGGACTGCCCTCGGAAAGCCCGGTGCCCGGCGCTTCGGAATGCACCACGGCGAAGCCGCGCGGCACCCAGGCGCCCGTCAGCGAATTGGAAATCGAGGTCCGGTTCGGGTTGAACGGCACCGGGGTGTGCACGTGCGGCGGCGGAGTCGCACCCAGCTCGTGCCGAACATCCCAGTTGATCTCCGCCCCTCCGGCCGTTCCCGCGAAATAAGGGCTGGACTCGTACACCACCGGCACTCGAAGTCCCTCGGTCTCGGTCTGCCGCTGCCGCGTGACATCCACGTGCACCCGGTCCCGCTTGCCGTTGCGATCGGAATCGAACTCGGTCTCCACCCACAGCCGTTCCCGAATCCATTCGGAGGGGTTGGCGAACGCGGCGACGATTTGCGCCTGGCCATCGGCGAACACCGGGCGTGCGTTCCCGCGAAGGGTTTCCCCGCCGCGTGCGAGGGGCGCGAGTACGAGGAGCAGCGCGAGGGGAGCGGCGCGCAGGACCGCGGAACGGGCGGGGATCATATCCCGAAGTGTACGGCACGGAGGCGGAAGATCGGTTCGGGGCGCGAGGATTCGGCCGGCCGGGCACCCAACCTGTGGGTATGCCCAAACACCGATCGATCGCCGCCGAAGCCCGCGCGCTTGCGCCCGGGCGTTCCGACAAGTGGGCCGCCCCGGCGGAGCTCTCCGGGAAACGTATGCTCGGCGCAGGTCAGTACAGCTGCATCGATATCGCCTCGGAACACTGCCCCACGCCCTCGTTCCTGCGCCGATTTCCCGAATATCTCGAAAACCATCCGTTCGACGGCGTGGCGATTCCGGTGCGGGTTCCCGAAGAATGGTGCGCAGCGCAGGGATTGGTGGATGATTCCCGGTACGCCCTTCACGATCTGGTGTTCACGGGGATCCCGCTGGATGATCGCGCGGTGGACGGCGCGCGCCGGGATCTGCGGGCGGTGCGCTGGGCCCACTGCGTCGACAACCGCCTCTGGGTGACGGTGCGGGATGGCACGGCGAGCGGCGACGACGACCGGAAGGCGCCGGCGCTCACGGAAGCCGATTGGAGCACCGTTTGCGCCAACAGCGCGCTGACCGCGGGCCTGGCCCGCGACACCGGGCTGCTCGGACTGGTGGTGGACACCGAGATGTACACCAACTACGCCACCGGCGAGCTGTATCCGTTCGGGCGTTTCGATGCCGACACCTGGCGCCGGCGGGGGGCGCAGTGGATCGCCGCCGTGCAAAAGGCGTTTCCCTCCGTTTCCCTGCTTTTCTTCTTCAGCTGGGGACCGGAACACGAGCCCGGTGGTTGGCCCGAGTACCAAAACCTCAAGCCGTTCATGGACGGTATCCTCTCGGGCCTCCGCGCCCCCGCAAGCCTGATCCACGGATGGGAAAGCACGTTTTGGTACGGTGGCCGGCGCCGTATGCCCGGCGGCGAGTTCCGCGATTACCCCGGCGACCGCAAAACGTTCCGCGACACGGCCACCATGATCCGCGGGTGGCGCACGCTGAGCGCCGACCCCCCGAAATACGACCGTTTCGTACGCGTCGGCATGGGCGCCTGGATGGAGAGCGACCCCTACAACCTCTACCCGGGCTGGCCCACCGGGGTGATGGAGGAATTGCCGTGGTCGAATCTCTCCCTGACGCTCGCCTACAGCGAATCGACCGTTTGGGTCTTCTCCGGGCATACCCACTACCCGCAGACCCGCACCGAGCGCAATCCGTTCCTGTGGTCGCTGGCGAACCAGACGCACGCGCGGGGTGCGGCGCACCCGGTCGCGTTCGATGAACGTTTCGACACCGACCCCACGCGGCGCGGATGGGCGTTCGATTTCGACATGCTCGACGCCGGGAGGGTCAGGAATCAGGGATTCCTTCCGGTGTTCACCACCGAGGTGCTCGGCGCAACCTGGGACCGGGAGGCGCGGCAACTGCTCGTGCGCGGCGAATGGCCGGGCGGATCGCGCCAACGGCCCGGTCACGTGTTCGAGCGCCAGCGTCGGCGCTATTTTCGGCGCATCGCACCGCTCCGGCGAGGCGGCGGAGCCGAGCTGCGCTGCACGGTGGTCGCACAAACGTTCGCGGGCAATCCCGAACAAGCGCCATCGATCGGGTTCTTCCACCATGATCGGTATCTCGATGACCATAGTGTTTCGTTGCGGGTCGCCGGTCCGCACCACATCGCCCTGCGCATCGGGCACTTTGGATCGTTCGCGGAGGCCCTGTTGGGCCAGCCGTCCCACGGGACCACGGCCGACGCCCCGTTGCATTTGCGGCTCCGAGTGGGGGCCGCCGGGGTCGTCGCGGAACGCACCGATGCCGCGGGGAAACGGGTTCTGGCAACGGCGCGCCTGCCGTGGCCGGCGGGGTTCGCTCCGGAGGGACTCGACGAAGCCGGGGTGGCCTACCCCGATGGCGACCACGTGCCGGCTCGGGTCGATCGCGCTGCGGTGCTTCGCGTGGCCCGGATTGTGGTGGATCGTCGCGTTTGATGGGAAGGGAGGCGCGACCGGGCGAAGCCATCATGCCCGCACTTGGCCGGGACCGATCCTGCGGTTCCTGCCGGTCGCCCCCTTTCCCGCCTATTGGTGCCCGATGATGCGGTGCGCCACGTAGGGCTCCTCCAGGAACATCCGCTCCTCGGCGTCGAGCGCCACATCCACCGCACGGACGGCCTCCTCCAGATGCGCAATGCTGGTGGCACCGACGATCGGGGCGGCGACCGGCTGCTGGTGCAGCAGCCACGCCAGCGCCACCTGCGTGCGCGAAACGCCGCGCCGGTGCGCCAGCTCCGCCACGCGCTCGATCACGGGACGGTCGATGTCGGCGGCGTGGTCGTATTTGCTCCCGGCGAACGTGTCGGTTTCGGCGCGGGCGGTCCCCGACGGGGTCCAGTCCCGCGTCAGCCGACCCGCCGCCAGCGGGCTGTAGGGAATCACGCCAATCCCTTCCGCCCGGCACAGCGGCATCATCTCGCGCTCCTCCTCGCGGTACACGAGGTTGAGATGATTCTGCATGGAAACGAAGCGGGTCCACCCACGCTGCTCCGCCACGTGCAGCGCCTTCTTGAACTGCCAGGCCCACATCGCGGACGCGCCGAGATAGCGCGCCTTGCCCGCCTTCACCACATCGTGCAGCGCCTCCATCGTTTCCTCGATCGGTGTCGACGGATCCCAGCGGTGGATTTGGTACAGATCGACATGGTCGGTGCCGAGGCGCCGCAGGCTATGGTCGATCTCGGAAAGGATCGCCTTGCGCGACAACCCCCCGCCATTGGCGCCATCGCGCATCCGGCCCCACACCTTGGTGGCGATCACCACTTCGTCGCGCGGCGCGAAATCGCGCAGGGCCCGCCCCAGATACTCCTCGCTGGTGCCCAGCGCGTACACGTTGGCCGTATAGAAGAAGTTGATGCCCAGCTCCAGCGCCTTGCGGAT
>JBJTRZ010000559.1:0-6475 GCA_046076415.1 Armatimonadota bacterium | reverse complement strand
GCCCGCAGCCAAGGAAGGCTGCGCGACATACGCCCGGAGGGTCGCACCGGAGCCGCCCGCAACTTCGCCGGATACCACCACCAATCCCTTGGCGATGAGCGGCGCCGACCCGGAAGCAACTCCCGGATCCGTCGTGGTGCCGAAGGCGGTGAAGCCATCGATGAGCGGCGCCCCGACGATTTCGAAGGATGTCGCGGTTCGTCGGTTGTTGCGACGGTAGGCGTTGTTGGCGGTTCCCCACGACACCGCGTTGTAGAGGAATTTAAGATCCTCGGTGCGCGCCGCTTGAAGATTCGAACCGGAATACGCTCCCGAGTTGCCCCCGAATCCCGCGTTCACGCCCCCGCAATAGTCGTTGATGTCGCAACCGCTGTCGCCTGCGGTGAGCAGGACCGCGCCGGAACCATAGATTCCCGCCGCGATGTAGGGCAACGCCTCGCCGGTCGCACTTCGAACCGCCGAATTACCGACAACGTTCACGAGCACCGACGGATTCGGCCGGGCAAGGAGCGGCGGAGCGGTCGGATCTGTCGCACCGGGCGCGATCGAAGCGATCGCGCGGCCGTTGCGCATATTGACATCGCCGAGGCTGCCGATTTCCTGTCGGGTGAGGGGGTACGGGCTGGTGAGCAGAGGATGTCCGGGGACATGGATCTCCGGAACACCGTCGCCACCTCCGCTGGTGAATTGGACTTGTTCGAGGAAGAAGGGCCCCGCGGGATGGAAGCGCATCCGGCTGCAGTCCTCGAACCAAAGCACGCCCCCCGCATCGACCAACTTCCGCATCTTTTCGCGGTCGGCCGGCGTCAGGTAGACGGTCCGGTGATTGGTGACGAAGAGCAGGTCGTATTGGAGCAGGTCGGAAAGCGAGGTGGTGGAGAGGGGGACCTCCCAGTAGGCCGCCATATTCTTGGTGACCTGCTGGCCGAGGCGATAAGGATGGTCGGGATCCCGGCCCACCCCAGGCTGGGACCACCGTGCGAACACCTCGGTGGTGACCACCTTGGGCGCGAGCGGATTGACGAACTCCCAGTTCGCGGGCTTGATATCGGTTCGGGAATCCGCGATGTGGAAAAGGAACGGATCGGGGTTTTCCGCCCCGCCGCGAAGCGGGGTGGGCGGATTGGTGGACCAGTCGTAGGCGGTCGAATCGAGCAACAACACCCCAACCCGGAGCGTTCGTTTGTTGGTGGAGTACGTCGTCGCATCGGCCCCCGCGGGAAGCGACGCGACCAGACATGCCCACGCGATCGCGAGGGCGCACATCGCCCTCGCAATGCGCCCGGCCCCCTCCATCGTCAAGTTGCTCGGAACAGGCATTTCAGTCGTCTTTATCCTTCGCCCACATCCACCGCGAACGCGAGGTCCGATCGGCGGAGCCGTCGATCTAATTGAGGCGCGGGTCCTCGCCGGCGAACATCAAACCGGGCGCCACGGGCAGTCGTGGCGCAAGCGGCAATTGGCGGCCGTAAATGTCCGTTCGCGTGTCGCCGGGCGCTTCCCAGCGGGGATCGTATTGATACACCAATCCGACCCCTTGGCCAAGCGGACCCGCCAGCTGCGCGAACGGCGAAACGCGACCATGCACCGTGGGCATTTCCGTGCCCGATGCCGGATATCCCGGCGCAACCGGCAAGCCGGTGGAACCGTAATAGTTCGGAATCCAGCCCCACTTCTCAAGCCAGGCACCTTGATCCCCAACCTCGGCCGGAAGATTCTCCGAAATCGCCCCAAAGAAGGTGATCCGGATGTCCATCGGCTGGCCATGGAACGGGAAGCGCGGGTCGATCCGTCGCTGCCCCGCGGTGTCGCCGGCCCGAGCGAGGCGGGCGGACGATCCCGGACGGGCCGGATCGGGCAAAACATAGCGCTCGTACGTATCGTTCGGATCGGGATTGAACCACGGACCGGGAATCACGAAGAACGAACGCTCCTGCGCGTACACCAAGGCTTCGATACGGATATCGAGCGGTGCGACCCCGAATCGGGTAAGTCGATAATCCGCTTGGTTTTCCAGTCCGGCGGACGCGTCGTAGTAGATGCGCAGCAGGTTGTCGATGCCCACCGCGCTGGAGGGCGCGAGCGGAGTCGTGCGCGTCGGGTACAACCGAGTGGTGTCGAGCGGGATCACGTCGTTGGTGTACGCGCCCACTTCCTGAAGCGGGCCACCCACCAGCAACGTGGTGGATCCCGGTCCGACGCTGCGACCGGGCACGACGAACGAGATCAAGTCCGGAACACCCACCGCATTGATGTCGCCGCCAATGCGGATCGCCGTTCCCGCCAGCGTATCCGCCGCGTGGCGTAGGAAGAGCATCGGCGCGTAGCCGGGTTGCCCGGAGACGACGGGCCACGGACTGCGGTTGCGGGAATCGATCCCACCCGCATTGAGGCGGAACCCGAATTCGCTGGTTCCCGGCGCGGCGTTCAGGAAGAGCGCCTTGGCGTCGGAACCCGGCTCCTCGGCTTTGACCAAGCCTTCTTCCGGGGACAGGAACCCCGTCGTGTTGACGGTGACGTAATTGCGTGCGAGCAGGGCGATGGAGGATCGGCCCTGGACCGCCGCGTCGCCGGCGACGGTTCCGTCGAGGTTGTCCCGCAGGAGGTTGCCACCGATGTAAATGTTTTCGTTGGAAACCACCGTCACATGGCGTTCGTACAATTCGCCCGTTTCAGGATCGCGTCCCCCGACGGTTCCGCGAACCTCCACGTTGCCTTCGGCGTAGATGACGAAGTCCCCCCGGTTGACGGTGACTCCGTTGACGGTTGCCCGCTGCGTCGGGTAGCCCTTGTAGCGATAGGTGCTCGCCGTGGCGGGAAGTCCGGCGGTCGGCGGCGTGTCCGACGGCCCGCTGTACCGAACGATGGACGCATTACCGGCGAGGAAGCGGCCGGCGGGATCGCGGAAGGCGAAGCGTCCCGTGCTGGTGGCGGACCGTTCCACGACCATGTAGCGCGGATGGAACGTGATGCGCACCGCCGGCGGAACGTATTTGAAGTCCCCGCGCCAGTTGTTGGACAGGCCCGGGTTGAGCCAGTCGGATCGCAGCGAATACGCGCCCAGCAAACTCTCGGATTCCCGTTGGGTATCTTGCCGGTTGGACAGATAGAGTCCGGCGCCCCACCCGATTTGGCCCGGCAGATCATCGCCGAGCGCCGCGAGCGCGGTCGCATCCGCCGACGTCATGTGCCGCCGATCGAGCGGCTCAGAATTGCGGGTCAGCGCCCGGTACCGGGTGAGTCCGTTCGGTCCGATGGTTTCATCGATCAACGGCGGGGCGAGCACCCCACCGTGCGCAGATTCCTATCCGTGGTGGAGGGCAACGATCGCGTGTCGGGTCCGGCGGGATTGTCGCGGATCAGACCGTCGAGGGTGTCGAATCGGCTGGAGCCCGAGGGAAGCAGGTTCGGAACTCCCGTGCCGGGTCCATTCACGTAAACCCGCGTGGGGTCGGTGGGCGTGGGAGCCGTGGTGTCGCCGGCGACGCGGTCCAGGCGAATGCCTCCGGAAACCTCGAGCGCATCGTTGCGTCGCGCGTCCAAGTTCAGGACATTGACCCCATAGAAGGCGAGTCCGGTGTTGAATCGCATCGGCCCGTCGAAGACGGAAACGATCTCGCGAGGCGTGGGCGCGACCGGTTGCCGTCCCCCCGCCGACGCGGCCGGCGCGTCCACGACCAGATTCGGCGCGCCCAGCGCGGCCTCGACCGATCGGTTTTCCTTGTTGGTGACGAAGCGGAGGTAGTCGGTCAGGCCAATTGCCTTCCGGGCGGTCAGCTCCCGGCGAAGGCTCTTGTCCTCGGTGTTGGAGTAGGTTGTCGGGTCCGCGGGGTCGATGGAGCCCACCCGCCCGATCGCATCGAGACGCAGATACTTGCGCTCCGCACGAGGATCGTCGACCGGTCCAGCCGCCGGATCGTACGGTCGGTAGCTGATGCGCACCAACGCGCGCCCACCATTGTTGCCCGCCGACGGCGTGGGTCCTCCGAACGTCACCCGCGTGTAGGGACCGAAGTCGAGCGGATTCCCGGCCGCATCGTAACCGTCGCGACCTGGATTCGACTCCCGCAACCAGTCGTAGTCGGGGTCGCGGGGATCGATGTCGTTGACGGGGTCGTAGGGATCCGCCGCCGTGTTTTGGTCGCCCGGAAGGTCGTCGGGAACGGGACGCCAGTCCGCACCTTCGGGCGAGCGCAAGAGTTGTTCGTCGAGATACTTGAGTCCCGCTTCGGCGTATTTGTCCGCCGAAGATCGCTTGGCGGCATCCCGCGCATCGCGCAGATTGTTCACCACCAGCGCGATGAACAAGCCTCCCACGAAAAGGAGGAGGAACATCACGACGATGACGACCGTGAGCGACTGGCCGGCGAGGCTATGTCGCCGACGTCGCGCCGGGGCGTCCAGGAAGGTGCGAAGTGGCGTTTTCATCGTTTACCGGCCCAGATTCCCCACCTTGATACGGTCGTTGAGTTGGAGCGTGGTGGGTCGTTTGGTGTTGGTGTCGTAGACATTCACTCCAAAATTCACCACGAGTTGCGATCGCGTCGAGTAATCCACCTTGACGACGTCGGCCTCGGGAACCACCGCCGCCCGCCCGGAGCCGCTCGCCGATGAAAGGTCCACCAACGTCCGATCCTCGGAATCGATCGGCCATCCGTTCTGGGCCCCACCGATCCTGCGGGCGTAGTTGTTCTGCCACAGGTAGGCGATGTAGGCGCGCCGGGGCGCGATGGTGGCGGGATCCGTGAGGGCGCGCGCGGGGAGCCCCGGTCCGCCGATTTCGTCGAAGAGGATCCGCGCGTAGGCGTTGGGTTGCGTGTCCTGATCGATCAGATAGGTTCGGGTTCCCCCGATCGCCGACCAACGTCGTCGCGCGGGAGTTTGCCCGTCGAGGGGATCGTCGATCAGCGATGCGCGTTTGGCGACTCGTCCGAGGGCTGCGGGCACACGGTGCCACGTCACCCAGCTCGCGAGCGAGGTCGTCCCGACGGAAAGTTCGGGAGCGAGCACGCGTTCGGTGCCCGGAGCGATCATCAATCCCCCGCCAGGTTGCAACGATCCCCCGGCGACATTGCCGAATATCTGCATTGGCGAGGGCGCGTTGCCTGCGAACCCCGAAACGCCGTCGGCGAAGTACGCGGCGGACGGGCCGAGCGCGAGGGGAGAGACGGCGACGATTCCTTGGTTGGTGGGCACGGTCCCGGTGCCTGCCGCGGGATCGAGCGTGTCGAACTGCATGGCGGTCGGGACAAGATCGGCGGTCACCGGATACGGAGACGGTGCGATCGGGCTGGAGGTGCCAACGATGTAGGGAGCACCCGTTTCGGTTCCGGCGTAGGGAGGAAACGCGGTTTCGATCCGCCCACGGGAGGGGTCCACGGCGAACGTCAGGTTGGGGGTCTTGACCAGAACGCGTCCGGTCGTGGCCTGGCGGACCGTGTAGAGGGAGTCGTCGGGAGCCGGCAACGATCCGTCGGCCGCGACCCGAGCCACCTTCACCCGGGTGGAGCCGTCGGGCTGAACTTCGTTTTCAAACCGCAACTGCAACACCCCGTAGGAGGGGCGGGACGTCCCTCGACCGGCGGAGGCCCGGTAGAACGTGACGGTGAAGGGAAGCACCCATTGGGCTTCCTTGGCCGTGTACATCGTGGGCACCGCCCCGGGAACCTCGGCGGCACCTGCGGTGAGGAATCCGGGCACCGCGGTGTCGCCGACGACGGTTCCGGGCGCGAATTGCACCAACGTGCGCATCGGCGCATCCGGCAGGATGTCTCCGGACTGATCGCGGCGCCATGCCAACATGTCCTGCCGCGGCCCGGAGACAACCGGCGTCGAGACCGCCTTCCAGTTTTCCGCGTAGGAACGTCCGTTGGGCGCCACCCGGATGTTGTAGAAGAACGCGGGATCGTCGAAGCCGCCCTCGCCATCGAGTTTGCTCTCGAAGCGCGTTTGATCGATCAGATTCGGGTCGGAGGGATCGAATTCGGCGCGGTAGAGGACGAGCGGGTTGTGCGTGGTGTCGGAGGGGGTGAATTCACGGGCGCCAAACTCGTACAGGTTGGCGTAGGTCGCCGCGGCGCCCGTCGAGGTCGTGTTGCGCTCGAGCCCCAGGAAATAGCGCACCACGCGGCGCCCGGGGGCCAGCGGAAGCCGAAGCGGCGAACCTTGGAGCCCCTTGCCCGTGGTTGGGTCGAGGATATCGCCGGATCCCACGCCGGTGGTGGCTGCCGGCAGCAGATCGAGTTTGGCGAACAGGATGTGCGGAGTGCGCGTCGGCGCCCCGGCAGGACCAAGGTTTACATCCCGGCCGAGCGGCACCACGACCGGTGTCGCGGTGTTGTCGAAAATGTAGGAGGCTTGGCGGACTTCGCGTGCGATCCGCTCGAGTCCGGACCGGGCGGCGGATTGCGCCTGGGTTTCGGCCTGCGCCTTGCGGGTGATGTTGAACCCTTGGATGATCGGGATGAAGAGGAGC
>JBJTRZ010000558.1:0-2793 GCA_046076415.1 Armatimonadota bacterium | reverse complement strand
GGCACCACCCGCCTTCGCCAACACCGTCGTGATCGCAGCCGTCAAAGACGTCTTGCCGTGGTCCACGTGACCGATCGTACCGATGTTCACGTGCGGTTTCGTTCGCTCGAACTTTGCCTTGGCCATTGTATGCCTTGCCTTTCTTTCATCCCGGAGCGCGTGGCATTCTCGGGAAAAACAGGACGTCGGAGCGCGGTGCGACTCCGACATCGATTCCAGCGCCGCGGACCGGGATTCGAACCCTCGCGTACCTTGCGGTAGCGCTCCCCCCTCCGGGGACCCGTCGGCAAACCGGCGAAATATACCATGCCGGTAGGAGCGCGGGCAAGCGTCAACCCGGTCGCCGCGGCGCCCTCAAACGACCTGCCGGCTTTCGCCAGTTGTCGTAGACAAGCCCCATACGATCCACCGGGGGTGCGGCGAAGCCTGCCGGCAACGTTGGAACGGTCCGGCGCAAGCGGGCCGCCGGATCGCGCCGTGGACTCGCGGTTTTCCCGCCATCCTGCAGCGAACCCGCAGCCGAAATCCAGTTTCCGGACCATCCGACGAATTCCGGCGTCAATCCGTCGAGCAATTCCAGCGCCTTGCCCCCGAGGAAGACATTCCCCGATAGGCGATTTCCGAGCGGCCGGGCCGGATCTTCTTCGAGAAACCGCTCCAAGCCGGAATATCGCGTGTACGGTGGTCGGTCGTAGGGGACCTCTTTCAAACGGTCCAAGAGATACGGATCCGTTCCATCGAACCAGAATTTCGCCCAGCCGGTGCCGCGCGAATCCACATGCACCGCCGGTTGGCAATCGATGAAAAGATTGCCTTCCACCCGATTGTCGTGCCCACCGCCGATCAGCACGGCGCGCCCTGCCCGCTCGAAAACGTTGCCCAACACCCGGGTTCCGGACAGGCAATCGTCGAGGTAGACGGCCATGACCCCGACGAAGGCATCGCTTCCTTCGACCATTGCACCCAAATCGTGGAAGTGGTTGAACTCGATGCGATTTCCCCGCTGGGTGGTATCCCGGCCCATGTAGAACGCGCCGGCGTCGCCGGTTTCGAGGCAAACACGATCGATCTCGTTGTAGGCGATTCGGTGGTCGTTCCCGGCCCCTTGTATTGCATTGTGGGGCGATTGATGGATGCGATTGTGTTCGACGATGTTGCCCACGCCCTCAAGGCGCACTCCCGGCGTGTAGGTTTTGCAAAGCCGCGAAAAACCCTGGATGTCATTGTTGTAGGCGACGTGTCCAGCCGGGCGCAGGGTCCTTCGATCGCCACCGGAAAGCGCGATTCCCCCTTCGCCCGTTCCCTCGATATCGCACGAAACGACCCGGCACTCGGCTCCGCCTTGGATGGTGACGCCATATCGCCCGAAGTTGCGTATGCGGCATCCGGCGATGGTCACGTTTCGGGAGTTGGCAATGGTCGCTCCGTGTCCCCTGCCCGCTTCAAGATCCAGGCCTTCAAACTTCAGGTTTGCCGCTCCATCGATCCGAAACAGCGACGACGAGTTGACGGACACCATCGCCGATCCGATTCGGGAGGGATCGATCGGCCAAACGTAGGCGAGTCCACGCTCGCGGTCGATCCAGTATTCCCCCGGCTGGTCCAATTCCTCGAGCAGATTGAACGCGTAGAACCGTGCCCCGGCCTTGTATCCGTAGACACCATGGGGGGCACGTGTGGCGATGGTGCCCGTGACGGGATCGATGGATTCGACCTTCTCCTGGGAATCCGCCCAGTCCCAAGTCCAGTACCCGTGCACCCAAGGGTCCTCCGCATGGGTCCACCGTTGCAGTCGGGCGGAGGCAACCCGAAACGCGCCACCCCGGCCGGAGTCGGGTGCTTCCGATATTCGTGCCCACCGGCCTGCATCGGGCCAGCGGGCAAGGGTCATCGGAGTTCCATCCACGAACAATTCCATCGGCGCCGGTTGGGACGAGCCGATGTATCCCCGGCGGGTGAGTCCCGCGAAATCGCGCAATCCCATCGCACGAAGGTTGGCCACGAGAACCTGTTTGCGCGCCGGTTCGGGGAGTCGTCCCAGCACCATCGGATCCGACACCGGAGCCCACTGCCGTAAACGGCGCCCTCCAATCAGTCGGACCTTTTCCCCGCGGTGCGCGCTGACGGTGATCGATGCCCCGGTCGGCGAAGCGTCCTCCGCCGTGAACCCGACGGGCTCGTCGAGGAAGTAGTCTCCGGCGCGCATCTCGATCGAGACCGATCCGCGGAGTCGACCTTCCTTGCGTAGGCGACGCACCGTGTCCCGGGCCTTGGTCAACGTGGCGAAGGGATTGCCGCGGCTACCCCGCGCGTGGTCGTCGCCATCCGGGGCCACGAACAGCCGCAAATCGGTCGCGCCGGCTGCCGCCGCGAAAAACAGGCACATTGCCACCGCCGCGGCGAGGCGATTCACGGATTTGGCCCGGATACGGTGCATGGCTCGTAAAACAAAACGACGCCCCCTGGGGAGCGTCGTCGAAAGCCCACGATGGGAATCGGACCCATGACCTCTTCTTTACCAAAGAAGTGCTCTACCACTGAGCTACGTGGGCAAGGCGCGCACGAATATACCATGCGGGCCGAAAGGGACGCAACCGACCGACGTCAGCTGCCGGAGCTGCCCGGACGATCGATCGGCATCGCCTTCTTGGAATCGGGGGTCACGGGCACGGTCTTCTCCTTGGATCGGGCGATGACCTGAACCAATGCCGTCGACAGTTGTTCGGTGGTGACGGTCTTGGATCCATCGCGGGCGATGGGCGAGTTGGCGGGCAGGTACCCGTCGGCAACGAG
>JBJTRZ010000557.1:0-13459 GCA_046076415.1 Armatimonadota bacterium | reverse complement strand
TGGGATCGTGGATCACCTGGGGACTCGGCACGGAAAACCAAAACCTGCCCGGGTTCGTGGTGCTGGTGTAGAGGAACATCTCCGCCGGCGCGTGGTTGAACTGGTCGGTGTGCACCGATTTGATCAGGCAGATCTCGTCGGCGATACCCCCGATGTGGGGGATCTGGTTGGACATCGTCCACCCGTTCGACCCCACCCGAACAAAGGGATGCGGCGAGCCGAGGATGAGGGGGCGGCCCTTGATGAACGCGAACGTCCGGCCTTGGATCAGCGACTCGGGACAGGGTTGCCGGTCGAGTTCGCGCAGCTTGGGCTTGTCGTCGTAGAGGTCGAGCGTGGGCGGCGCACCCGACATGTGCAGGTAGATGACCGCCTTGGCTTTGGCGGGGATCATCGGCTTGCGCGGGGCGAGCGGTCCGCGGCGGTCCGCGCCGGGTTTGGCGGCGGGCGGAGCGGCGTGGCCGTCGGCGGCCAGCAGCGCATCGAGGGCGGCCGCGCCGAGCCCGAGTCCGCCGCGATGCAGCAGGGTGCGGCGGGTGATCGCGCGGGCTTGGTGGAAACGGGGATCGGGGGGCATGGGTTGCATGGGAGGGTTCCTAACCAACCGTCAGCACTGCGTCGAGATTGAGCAGCACATTGGCGACCACGGTCCACGCGGCGAACTCCGCGCGCTCCGCCTCGGGCACGTCCATGCCCGCCATTTTCGCCGCGGCGTCCTTCTCGCGGGAAAAGCGCTCTCGTTCGGATTTCCACAGCCGCGCCAGCGCGGCGATGGCGGTGGTGGAGGGCTGCTGCCCGGTGCACAGACCGATGCCGTACCAAATGCGCGCCTCGAGCCCCTTGGGCGCCTCGCGAACCATGCGTGCGCCGAGCGCGCGGGCGGCCTCCACGTATATGGGATCGTTGAGCACCACGAGCGCTTGCAGCGGGGTGTTGGTGGGCTGGCGGCGCAATGTGCAGCTTTCGCGGCTGGGGGCATCGAAGGCCGCCATGCTCGGGTGCGGCACGGTGCGTCGCCAGAACGTGTATAGTCCGCGGCGGTACCGATCGGGACCGGTGCTGGTGGGGTAGTTGCGCTCGCCGTTGAACGCCGCTTGCCAAAGGCCATCGGGTTGGGGCGGGAAGACGCTGGGTCCGCCGATCGTGGGGGTCAGCAACCCCGAGAGCGCGAGCGCCTGATCCCGCACCCCCTCGGCATCGAGCCGCCGCCGGGGATACCGGCCGAGCAACCGGTTCGTGGGGTCCTTCGCGAGGTGGCGCGCGGTGGTGAACGACGATTGTCGGTAGGTGTCGGAGAGGACGATGGTGCGCAGGAGCCGTTTCATGTCCCAGCCCGATTCGCGGAACTCGACCGCCAGCCAGTCGAGGAGCTCCGACTGTACCGGCACCGAACCTTGGGTGCCGAAATCCTCCTCCGTCTCCACGAGCCCTTTGCCGAACAACTGGGCCCAGAACCGATTGACCGCCACGCGGGCGGTGAGCGGATTCGCCGGCGCGAAGAGCCATTTGGCCAGCGCGAGGCGATTGGGCTCCACGCCCGCGGGCAGGCGACCGAATGCGGACGGAACCCCGGGCGCCACCACCGCCCCCTTTTGTAGATAATTGCCCAGCGTCAGCACATGGGTCGTGCGCCGCTTGTCCGCGGGCAGTTCCCTCAGCACCGGCAGGTCGACCGTCTTGATCGCGGCTCGCTCCGCGCGCAGGGCCGCCAATGCGGTGGTTGCCGGCCCAGCCGAGGGCGAGCCTTCCACGCGCGCGACGAACGGCCCGGCCAAGGTGCGCGCGCCCGTGGGCCGGCGGTCGGCATCGAACGTGGATACCGTCAAGTCCTTGTGCTTGCCCACGTGCGCATCGGTGCGCGGCCAGAGCACCACCGACTCGACCTGCATTTCGGATCCCAAATCGACTTCCCACCAGGGATCGTTTTCGGCGCGCGTGTGGGTGGTGGAGTTCGCCGGGAAATTGCCGTCGGTGCGGCCATCCACCGCCCGCGCCGCGTCGCCGCCGTAATCCGTGCTCGACTGGCGCGCGGGACGTCCCACCGCCACGTTGCGCCCTTCGGAAAAGACCTCGACCTCCGCGAGCATCAGGAAGTCGCTGGTCGCGGGCAGGGTCACGCGGACGTAGCGTGCGGTGGCCCGCCGGATTTGCGTTTCGGTCGCGGCTTCGCGCTGCGCCGCGGCGATGCGCGTGTCGAGTTCGGCGGCGCGGCGCGCCTGCGCCGGGGGCACCGTGCGCAACGTGGGCCGTTCGTCGCCTTGGTCGTTGTCCTCGGTCTGGTTGAAGAGCGCGGCGAGCGCGTAGAAATCGTTTTGCCGGATCGGATCGAATTTGTGGTTGAGGCACTGGGCGCATTGGACGGTCAGGCCCATCCACGCCTGGGCGGTCACGATCGCCCGATCCTTGACCGCCGCCGTGCGGAACTCCTCGTCGGAGGTGCCCCCCTCGGTGTTGGTCATCGTGTTGCGGTGGAACGCGGTGGCGATGCGGTCTTCGTCGGTGGCGCCGGGGAGCAGATCGCCCGCGAGTTGGAGGGTGGAAAATCGGTCGTAGGAAACGTTGCGGTTGAACGCGTCGATCACCCAGTCGCGCCAGGGCCAAAGGTTGGGCCGCAGGGGGTCCGAACCGTATCCCGCGGAATCGGCGTACCGCGCGATGTCGAGCCACGGGCGCGCCATGCGCTCGCCGTAATGCGGCGATGCCAGCAGCCGATCGACCACCCGTTCGTAGGCGCCCGGCCGGGCATCGTTCACGAACGCATCCACATCGGCGCGCGTGGGCGGAAGACCGGTGAGATCCAAGGAAACGCGACGGATCAGGGTCCGCCGATCGGCCGCCGGCGAAGGCGCGAGGCCGGCGGAAGCGAGACGTGCGCGCACGAACGCGTCGATGGGATGTTTGGCGCCGGACACGACGGGCACGACCGGGCGGACCGGCGCGGTGAACGACCAGTGGCCCCGGTAGTTGGCGCCTTGGCGCACCCATCGGCGCAGGATGTCGATTTCCGGACCGGTCAATCCCGGACCCGAGGCTTCGGGAGGCATCCGGGGTCCGCCCTTCCCTTCGAGGCGGGCGATCGCGGCGCTGCGCTCGGGTTTGCCGGGCAGGAACGCCGCCGCGCCATGCCGGAGCGCCACCGCCGCGGTGCGTTCATCGAGCCGAAGCCCCGCCTGCCGCGCCTTTTCGTCGGGGCCATGGCACGCGAAACAATTCGCGGCGAGGATCGGACGAACCTCGCGCAGATAGTCGACGGGCTTGTCGGCGGGCCGCGTGGGCGGTGCCGCCGCGACGAGCGCAGGAATCAGGGCGGAGAGGGCGACGGCGCCCAATCGACGGTACGGGACCATTAGAACGCTCCGGAGCGAGGGCTGCTGCTCGCAGTATACCGATCTAGGCTCGGCCGGCGGAGGGTTCCGGGCGAGCGGTCCGCCGGCCCGCGGCGATGGCCGGCGCCTCGATCCATCGGTGGATCGCCGTCGCCAGCAGGAGCGTGCTCCCGAACGTCGCCGCAGCGACCATCCCTCGGCTTCCCGTGGCGGCGAGGAGGGGTTCGCCAACCGCCATCGTCGCGACCGGACCCGTGAGATACACGCCGTAGGAGATGCGCCCGAGGAACGCGAGGAGCCGCTGCCCGGTCCCGGGCCGCCCGAACCATACCGCCGCGCGCCGGGCGAGCAGGAAGACGATCAGCGACGCCAGATAGGCGCGGACATAGCGCCAACCTTCGTCGCCGTACCCCAGGAGCGCGCAGGGCACCACCGCCGCCGCCGCCATGCCCACCGCCACCGCCGCTTCCCGGCGCGAGGCGATTCCGTCGGCCCGGCGGCGCAGCGTGTCGCCGAGGAACATCCATCCGAGCGCGAGGAACAGCGCCACGGGCAGCGCCTTGCCGGATGCGCCCCGCGCCGCGGCGAAGGCCAGCGCGAGCGCGAACGCGCCGACCTGGGGCCACAACCCCGCCGAAATCCTGCCGACGCGAAACAACCCGGCGCAGAGCACGTAGAAAACGAGCTCGATTTGCAACGTCCAGAAGACTCCGATCAGATCCGGGATTCCCACGAACTTCTGGAGCATCGTGGTGTTCACCGCCACCTCGAGCCAGCGGATCGAGCCTCCGTGTCCGAGAACCGCGAGCGCCCCCAGTTGCAAGAGGATGGCGGTCCAGTAGGCGGGGTAGAGCCGGAAGGCGCGCCGCCGCGCGAACTGCGGGAGCGTGGCGCCGGGTGCGCGGAGCGTCGACGGAATCAGGGTCCCGCTGACCAGGAAGAACAGGGCCACCGCGAATTTGCCGAGATCGAACCACCCGAGGAAAACCCACCACGTGACGGATCCCACCGGGATCGGTCGAGCGGGGAAACCCTCGAACGTATGGACCTGAAGGTGGAAGAGCAGCACCGACAGCGCGGCGACCCCGCGCAGGGCATCGAGGAATGCGAAGTGGGCGCGGGATTCGGTTCGGCCTGGTTCCGCCGGGCTCGCCATGGCGCAAGTATACGTTTCCACGCGGCGCGCCGGTGGGCGCCGGGACCGTCGCCGGCTGGAAGGGCGGACCGCGCGGAGGTACAATGCCGGGTTGGCATGCACCCTTTTTCCAAGAGCGGCGGCATAGGCTGGATTACGTTGCGCCCCGCGGCGTGACTTCCCCGCCCGCGTCCCCATCCACGGGAACGCACACGGCTCGGCGGTGGATGTCCCCCGGGGCGCTTTCGGTTTCCTCCCGAACGAGCCGCCGCCCGCGTTCCCCCCGCCCTCCATGGACTACAGCAAGACCCTCAACCTGCCCTCGACCGCCTTCCCGATGAAGGCCGACCTGCCCGTGCGCGAACCCGCCATCCAGGCGCGCTGGGAGGACATCGACCTCTACCGCCTCTCGCTCGAGCGCGACGCCCCGGAAGGGACGTTCCTGCTCCACGACGGCCCGCCCTATTCCAACGGCAACATCCACCTCGGCCACGCGCTCAACAAGACGCTCAAGGACATCGTGGTCAAGCACCGGACCATGTGCGGATTCCGCGCGCCGTATGTCCCCGGCTGGGACAACCACGGCCTGCCGATCGAAGTGCAGGTGGTCAAGGAATTCCGGGAGCGCAAGGAAGCGTGGACGCCGGATACGCTGCGCGCCCGGTGCCGCACCTATGCGGCGGAGTGGGTCGACATCCAGAAGGGCCAGTTCCGCCGATTGGGCATTCGCGGCGACTGGGACCATCCCTACCTCACGATGGCGCCCGCCTTCGAAGCGTCGATCGTGGAAACGTTCCTGACGTTGGCCCGCCGCGGATATGTCTACCGGGGCCTCAAGCCGGTGCTCTGGGACCCGGCCAACGAAACCGCGCTCGCCAACACCGAAGCCGAGTACAAGGACCATGTCTCTCCGGCCATCCATGTGGCGTTCCCGCTCGCCCGGGACCCCTCCGGCGTGCTCGCCGAACACCCCGGCGTGCGCGCCGTGATCTGGACCACCACGCCGTGGACCATTCCCGCGAACGTCGCGCTGGCGTTCCATCCCGACTTCGAATACGTCGTGGTCGATACCGAGCGCGCGGGGCGCCTGCTGTTGCTCGGCGAATTGCTCGGCACCGTTGCCGACGCCTGCGACCTCGGCCAAACCACCGTGCGCGCAACGATCCGCGGCGCCGCGCTCGAAGGATGCGCGTTCCAACACCCGCTTCCCGAATTCGATCGCGAATCCGCCGCCGTCCTCGCGTCCTACGTGACCACCGACACCGGCACCGGGATCGTGCACACCGCACCGGGCCACGGCGCCGACGACTACGTCACGGGAATGCGCTACGGCCTGCCGGTGCTCTCGCCGGTCGATGGACGTGGCCGCTACACGCAGGAGGCGGGACCGCTGGCCGGGCTCTCCACCGACGAAGCCAATGTCCGGGTTCCCGAGCGGCTCGCGGAGGTCGGAGCGCTGCTGGGCAAATCGGATTTCGTCCACTCCTATCCGCATTCGCCGCGCGCGCCCTACAAACCGCTGCTGTTCCGCGCCACCGTGCAATGGTTCGTGGCGGTCGATCACGACCGCCTGCGCGACAAGGCCCTCGAGGGCATCGACACCGTCGAGTGGTTCCCGCCCCAGGCGCGCAACCGGATCGCCGCCGCGGTCGCGGGCCGACCCGACTGGACCGTGTCGCGCCAGCGACACTGGGGCGTGCCGATCGCGCTCTTCTACGCCGACGGCGAGCCGGTGTTCGACGAAGTCGCGTTCGACGCCGTGGTGGCGTTGATCCGCGAGCACGGCATCGAGGCGTGGTACGCCACCGCGCCCGCCGACATCCTCCCGGCCGGCTACACGCACAACGGCGTGCCGGCGGAACGTTTCGAAAAGGAAAAGGATGTCCTCGACGTGTGGTTCGACTCCGGATCGACCCATGTCGCGGTGCTCGAATCCGGGCTGTGGCCCCATCATCGCTGGCCCGCCGACCTGTATTTGGAAGGTTCCGACCAACACCGCGGCTGGTTCAACTCGTCGCTGATGATCGCCACCGCCCTGCACGGCACCCCGCCCTACCGCCAGGTGGTCACCAACGGATTCACGGTCGACGAACTGGGCTACAAGATGTCGAAGTCCAAGGGCAACGCGGTGGATCCGCTCGGCGTGGTGGAACGCTACGGGGCGGACGTGCTGCGGCTTTGGGTGGGTTCGATCGAATACACCGAAGACACCCGCCTCGGCGACGGCATCCTCAAACAGCTCGCCGACGGCTACCGCAAGTTGCGCAACACCGTTCGCTTCCTGCTCGGCAACCTCTCCGACTACGAGCCTTCCACGGACGCCGTGCCGCTGGAGGCGATGGACCCGCTCGATCGCTGGGCGCTCTCCCGGCTGCAATCGCTCATCGCCGATGTCCGATCGGCGTACGACGAGTACGCGTTCCATCGCGCCACCCAAGCGATCCTGAACTTCTGCAACCTCGACCTGTCGAGCTTCTATCTCGACGTTTTGAAGGACCGCCTCTACACCGAACTGCCGGAATCGGCCCGCCGCCGCTCCTCGCAGACCGCGATGCACGCGATCGCCTCGGCCCTGTGCCGATTGCTCACCCCGATCCTCTCGCACACGTGCGAGGAGGTTTGGGAAGCCCTTCCCGGCGCCCGCGCCATCGCGCCCAGCCCCCAGCTCGCCGTGTTCCCGGTCGTGGATCCCGCCTGCATCGACTCGGCGCTCGAGGAGCGCATCGCCACGGTGCTCAAGGTGCGCGACGCGTTCCATGCCGCGATGGAACCGCTGCGCGCCTCGGGCACCCTCACCAAGTCGGCGGAGGCCTGGGCCGTGGTCGCCGCGCCGCTCGAGTCGGGCGATGCGGAGTTGCTCCGTGAATGCCTGATCGTCGCCAAGCTGGAGTTGAACCCTTCGGAGGCGATCCACGTGGAGGTTCGTCCGGCACCGGGCACCAAATGCGCGCGCTCTTGGTTCGTTCGCGAGGATGTCGGCTCGGATCCGGAGCATCCCACCCTCTGCGCCGCGCAGGCGGTGATCGTCCGCGCCCTTATCGCCCGCGGCGCGGTGGCGGCGGAGACGGCGTGAAGGCCCGCGTCCTAACCTCGGTCGGCTTCTACGGCATCGCGCTGGCGGTGGCGGTCGTCGATCAACTGGTCAAGGCCCGGGTCCTCGCCTCCCTGCCCGAAGGCGATTTCGCGTCGATCCCGCTCTGGCCCGGGGTTTTCCACCTCACCCATGTCCACAACCGCGGCGCGGCATTCAGCATGCTCGAGGGCCGACTCACGGTGATCGTGCTGGCGGGCCTGCTCATCGCCGCGGCGATCGTGGCCACCGAACGGCGGGCCAAGGGGAGGCTGCCGCGCTTCCTCGGGGTTGCGCTGGCGCTTCCCCTCGGCGGAGCGCTCGGCAACCTCATCGACCGCGTTCGCTTCGGTTACGTGGTGGATTTCCTCGATTTCCGCCTGATCCATTTCCCGATCTTCAACGTGGCGGACTCGGCGATCACCATCGGCATCGGCTTGCTGCTGGTGCGCAGCCTCTTCGCCGACCGCGCCAAGGACCCGTCGCCGACCCACGCCCCGCTCCCGGAGGAGGGCGCCTGATGCTGCCCGTGCTCTTCAAGGTCGGTCCGCTCACCCTCCACTCCTGGGGGCTGCTGCTTTTCCTTGCGTTCGCCGCGGCCGTCGTGCGCGGCATGCGCCGAGCGGGTCGGTACGGAATTCCGGTGGACGCGTTCCAGGACGCGGCCCTGATCGGCCTCATCGGTGGCATCGTCGGCGGCCGACTCGGTTTCGTGGTGCAGAACCTCGGACACTACCTCAAGGCGCCCGCGGAAATTCCGGCGATTTGGACCGGCGGAATGACGTCGTTCGGTGGGCTCATCGGTGGCGTCGGAGCCGGACTCCTCGCGGCGCGGCGCAAAGGACTCGACCTGCGCGACACGGCGGATCTCGCCGCGGTGTCGATCGCCATCGGGTACACCATCGGGCGCATCGGATGCTTCCTCAATGGATGCTGCCACGGATCCCGCTGCAATCTGCCGTGGGCGGTCAACTTCCACCCCGACGGCGGCCCCGCCACCGGTCCCGTCCATCCCGCCCAGCTCTATTCCGCCGCGGCAGGGCTCGCCATCTACTTGGTCCTGCTGCGGGTGGAGAAGCACCGACGTTTCCCCGGGCAGGTCATCCTCACGTTCGCCATCCTCTACGGCGTGTACCGATTCCTGGTCGAATTCGTGCGCGAGGGCGCCACCGCCGAGGTGCTTGCCGCCGGACTCACCACCGGTCAGATCGCCTCGATCGCCGTCTCGGCGCTTGGCGCGGTCCTGTGGATCCGCGCGCGACGAAACGGCGCGTGACGACCATGAACGAAGCAACCCTCCACGCCTGGGACGTCGAGCCCGAAGATGCCGGACGTCGGGTGGATGTGGTGGTGGCCGGCAAACTCGCGGAATTGTCGCGCTCGCAGGCCACGCGGTTGGTCGACGACGGCCTTGTGCAGGTGGGAGGCAAGGTCGCCAAACCCGCGCTCAAGGTGGCGGCCGGCGACCGGATCGAGGTGCACCTGCCTCCGCCCGCGCCAAGCCCCTTGGCCCCGAAGGACATTCCCCTCTCCATCGTGCACGAGGATTCCGACTTGCTCGTGATCGACAAGCCCCGCGGAATGGCCGTGCACCCGGCGCCGGGCACCGGCGACGACACGCTGGTCAACGCGTTGCTGGCGCGGTGCACCGACCTCTCCGGCATCGGGGGCGTGGAACGGCCCGGTATCGTCCACCGCCTCGACAAGGACACCACCGGTTTGCTGGTGGTGGCCAAGAACGACACGGCGCACCGGAGCCTGCAGGCGCAGATCCAGGCGCGCACCGCGCGCCGCCAGTACGAAGCCCTTGTTTGGGGTTCGCCGCGTTTCGAGGAGGCGGTGGTCGACGCCCCGATCGGGCGCCACCCCACGGACCGCACGCGCATGGCCGTGATCGATCCCGCCAAGGGCGGGGGCACCGCACGCGACGCCGTGACCGAATTGCGGGTGGTCGAGCGCCTCGGGCCGATCTCCCGCCTGGAATGCACGCTTCAAACCGGGCGCACCCACCAGATCCGCGTCCACTGCAAGTTCGCGGGAATTCCGGTGGTGGGGGATCCGGTATACGGAGGCGAACGCAAGTCGGGCGATACCGAGATCGACCGTCGGGTCGCCGCGCTCGGCGGGCAGGCGCTCCACGCCAGCCGGCTCGTTTTCCGGCATCCCCGCACCGGCGAGGAAATGGCCTTCGAATCCCCGCCGCCCGCGCCGATCCGCGAACTCGCCGAGCTTCTGCGTCGCCGCAAGCACTGACCCGCACCGCTTCCTCCCAAGGACCCCCAGCCATGCCCGCTCCCGTTTCCCGCACCGTCGACCAGGTCGACCTCCACCACGGAATCACCGTTCCCGATCCCTACCGCTGGCTCGAGGATGCGGTGTCGGAGGAGACCCGCGCCTGGGTCGAGGCGCAGAACGCGCATACGCACGGCATACTGCGCACGCTGTCGGGCCGCGACGAGTGGCTTGGCCGGCTGCGGTCGTTGTGGAATTACGAACGGTTTGGTATCCCCACCCGGGTCGGCGCGAACTACCTGCTCACCCACAACTCGGGGCTGCAGAACCAAGCGGTCCTGCTGGTGTCCACCGAGCCGTCGAGTGGTCCCGGTGAGTCGGGAACGCGCGTGCTGCTGGATCCCAACACCCTCAGCGACAACGGCACGGTCGCGCTGGCGGGAGCGAGCGCGAGCCCCGATGGCAAATACCTCGCCTACGCGTTGGCGAGCGCAGGCTCCGACTGGCAGGAATGGCGCGTGCGCGACATCGACACCGGCGAGGACCTGGCCGACCGCATCGCCTGGGCCAAGTTCACCGGAGCCTCCTGGAGCGCGGATGGCGCCGGATTCGCCTACAGCCGGTACGACGCGCCCGACGAGAATGCGGCGTACCAACAGGTCAATGTCAACCACAAGCTGTATTTCCACCGGCTGGGAACCCCTCAGGACGACGACCTGCTGCTTCACGAACGTCCGGATCAACCGCACTGGAACCTCGGCGGGGAATTCTCCGAAGACGGTCGCTGGCTGGTGGTCTCCACCCACGAAGGCACCGACCCGCGCAACCGACTTTTCCTGAAGGATCTCGCGGCGGGCGCCGACGCGCAGGTGGAGCGGTTCCTCGCCGACGGCGACGCGTCCTACGAGATTTTGGGCAACGACGGATCGACGTTCTGGATACTGACCGACAAGGACGCGCCCAACAAGCGCATCGTTCGCGTGGAACGCGACGACACGGAGCCGGAGCGTTGGACCACGGTGGTTCCGGAAGGCGACGACGCGATCCAAGGCGCGTCGCTGATGGGCGACACGTTCGTGGTCGTGCTGCTCCATCATGCGCGGACCGTGGTGCGCCGGTTCGCGACCGACGGATCCCTGCTCGGCGACGTGGAACTGCCGGGCATCGGCACGGCCACCGGTTTCGGGGGGCGACGCGACGCGCCGGAGACCTTCTTCGGGTTCACGAGCTACACCTGCCCGACATCGATATGCCGCCTCGACAACACCACGGGCCAAACCACGGTGTTGCGCACGCCCTCGGTGGCGTTCGAACCCGACCGCTGCCAGACCACGCAGGTATTCGTCGCCAGCAAGGACGGCACGCGGGTACCGATGTTCCTCACCCATCGCAAAGGGCTCGATCCCACGGGCGACCACCCGGTCTACCTGTATGGATACGGGGGGTTCAACATCCCGCTCACGCCGGGGTTTTCGCCGGCGGCCGTGGCGTGGATGGAGGCCGGCGGCATTTACGCCGTCGCGAACCTGCGCTGCGGCGGCGAGTACGGCGAATCGTGGCACTTGGCCGGCACGCGCACCAACAAGCAAAACGTGTTCGACGACTTCATCGCCTGCGCGGAGTGGTTGATCGCCGAGGGGTGGACCGCGCCGGGCCGCATCGCGATCGCGGGGGGCAGCAACGGCGGGCTTTTGGTGGGTGCGTGCATGACCCAGCGCCCCGAGCTCTACGGGGCCGCGGTGCCCGCCGTGGGCGTGCTGGACATGTTGCGCTTTTCCAAATTCACCATCGGCTGGGCGTGGGAATCCGACTACGGTTCGGTGGGGAACGAGGACGAGTTCAAGGCGCTGCTCGCGTATTCGCCCTACCACAACCTGAAGCCGGGAACCCGGTATCCCGCCACCTTGATCACCACGTCGGACCACGACGATCGCGTGGTGCCCGCCCACTCCTACAAATTCGCCGCCGCGCTGCAGGCCGCCCAGCATCCCGAAGCTCCCCCCGCATTGATCCGCGTCGAGGTCCGCGCCGGGCACGGTGCCGGAAAGCCGGTTTCCAAAATCGTGGAGGAGCAGGCGGACGTTTTCACGTTCATCGGCCACGCGCTGCGGGGCGGCTTCCACGCCGGAGAGGCGGGCGACGCGTGAGCAACGAACCCGATACCGACGACACGTTCGGCATCCGCGGCGAATACATCACGCTTGGGCAATTGCTCAAGGCGCTGGGCGAAGCCCGCACGGGTGGCGAGGGAAAGCTGTTGCTGCTGGGCGGTGGCCTGCGCGTGAACGGCGAGATCGAGCAGCGGCGGGGTCGCAAACTGCGTCCCGGAGATCGCCTGCTCCTGCCCGACGGACGCGAAGTGGCGATGACCGTCGACGATACGGAGCCGGATCAGGAGGCGAGCGCGCCGGCGGCGCCGGTCGAGCCTCCCAAACGCCGATTCAAGTCAAAGATTGCGGCGAAGCGCGCCCACAAGGCGGATACCCAGCGACGCAACCAAGCCGCCGACGACGGCCATCAGCAGCAGGGTCAGCAGGCGCCGAACGAACGCCGCCAGGTCGGTGGCGACGGCCGCCGCGGTCTTCCCCAAGGCTTCTCCCGCCGGGGCCGCAACCGCCCCCGGTGAAACGGGAGGCGTGGGGGTGACGGTCACCTGCGGCGTGTTGAACAACACATTCGCCTGCTGGAAGACCGCAACGATCAGTCCGATCCCGAGCAGGAAAACAAGGATTCCCAGCAGGCGCGACAGCCGGTCGGCGACGACGGGTCGGTCGGACATGCAGGGCACGGTACCATGCGCCCCCTAGGGTGTCAATCGGGCCGCGCGCGCCGGGGAATCCATCCACCGCGCGCCGTCGGCGCCTCGGTCCGAGCGCTCCGGAATCACCCCGGCACGAACCGAAACGTCCCGGTCGAAAGATCGAATTCGGTGGATGCGCCCACGGGCAATGTGTGCCGGCACGGGACGTGGCCGTACGGAACTCCAACGACCACCGGAACGTGCTCGGAGGTCATCGCGGCGACCATCGCCGCGACCCGCTCCGCGAGATCCTCGCCGTCGGGACCTCCCGTGAACGTTCCCACGAGGATGCCGGCGAGCCGATCGAGGAAACCGGAGAGTCGAAGCTGGGTGAATGCGCGATCCACCGCGTAGAGCGGTTCGTGCACGTCCTCGACGAGAAGCAACGCACCGTCGGGAATCGGCGCGTAGGGGGTCGACGCCAAGCTTTCCAGAAGCGTGAGGCAGACCGGAAGCAGGTGCCCCCGCAGGTGCGTGTCGCCGTTCGGCGCGGCGCGCACCACCAACGGCGCCCTGCCGTCGGGCGGCGTCTGCACCGCATCGATGCCACCGGTCACCGCCGACCAAAAGCTGGCCGCGCTGCGTGGGTCGAGGGTCCCCTCGCCGAACCCGTCGCCCGCCGTGGCCATGATGCCCGAATAGCTCACGACGCCCGCGCGCGCCAGGACGGCGAGGTTGAGCGCGGTGATGTCGGAGTAGCCCACCAGGGGTTTGGGATCGCGGCGGATGGCCGCGTAGTCGATGCGATCGAGCAGCCGGGCCGCCCCGTAGCCACCGCGTGCGCACAGCACCAGATCAACCCCGGGGTCGGCGAGCAAGCCGTTCAGATCGTCCGCACGGCGGGCGTCGGTGCCCGCCAGATAGTCGAGTTCGGGATGGCGATCGGCCGCGCCGGG
>JBJTRZ010000556.1:0-3060 GCA_046076415.1 Armatimonadota bacterium | reverse complement strand
ACGAACTGCTTGTCGAACGAGGGCTGCGCTCCCCCCGGCGCGTATGCGTCCGCCGGCCAGAAGCGGCTCGAATCCGGTGTCAGGATTTCGTCGATGAGCACCAAGGCGCCGTCGGGCCCGATTCCAAACTCGAATTTGGTGTCGGCGAGCAGGATTCCCCGGTCCGCCGCATGCCGACCCGCCGCGTCGTAGAGCGCCAGGGAAGCGGTTTCCACCGGCCGATAACGATCTCCGAGCAAGACCATCGCCTCCGTCGTAGTAAGGGGCTGATCATGCCCCGCGGTGGCTTTGGTGCTGGGGGTGAATATCGGAGTAGGCAACCGATCGGACTCCACCAGACCCGTCGGGAGGCGGTGCCCCCAAAGGTCCCCTCCGGTTCGGCGGTACTCCTTCCACGCGGACCCCGAAAGGTACCCGCGAACCACCGCCTCCACCGGCAACGGTTGCGTACGTCGACACAGCATCGACCGACCGGACAACATGGGATCCCACGTCGCGCCCACCGATTCGAGCGCGGAACGCACCTCGGAATCCGCGATGGAAATCAAATGGTTGGGGACCAGTTCCGCGGTTCGTCCGAACCACCAAGCCGCCAGTGCCGTGAGCACGCGTCCCTTGTCGGGGATCCCCTCTCCCATCACGACATCGAACGCGGAAAGGCGGTCGGTCGCGACCAGCAGGAGCCTGTCATCCCCGATCGGATACACGTCCCGCACCTTGCCGCGCATGGGAGAAGGCAAACCCGCCACCTCGGTACGCAAAACCACTGCCACTATGGACCCCTTCCTCAACGACCAATCACGCGACCGACGATATCGCGCTCCTGAACCGGACCGTATTCCCGGGAATCCGAACTCCCGTCGACATTGTCGCCGAGGACGTACACTCCGTTCGGCACATTCAATGGACATTCGGCCGACCCGTCGGGAAACAGGGATACCCGGTCGAACGTGCCGGTCGGCACCGTGATCTTCTCCGGCCAAGGGGCGTCGCCACGGCCGTTCTGTCGAAAGACAACACGTTTGATCACCGACTCTCCCTCGAGCTCGCCCGACTTTCCGGTGATCGTCACGATATCGCCGGGGCGCACGGGCCGCAGCCATCGCAGCCCCTTGACGAACCAAAGGCGCTCCCCGCTGCGCAAAGTCGGATGCATCGAATTCCCGACCACTTGCACGACGCCCAGGTTACGGAAGCCAAGGACCGCGGCCGCCAAGGCGAGCAGCAGCACGGTCAAACCAATGCGCCGGGCCGGCGACATGTTTCCAAACAAGCTCCCGATCATATATTCGATCCTCCCAAAATCCGGCACAGGACATCCTTGTCGGCCGGCACTTCCCGAAGGCTTCCCCCCAATTCCTTCACCACGCGATCCGGGTCCTTCAAACCGTTCCCCGTCAGGGTCGCAACCACCCGCACCGATCGATCCTCGGTGAACCACCCTTGGTTCGCCAAACGGCGCAGACCCGCGATCGGAGCCAAGGACGCCGGTTCGGCGAACACTCCCTCGAGCCGAGCGGTCGACCGCCATGCGGAGAGAATCTCCGCGTCCGAGACGGCATGGAACGAGCCCCCACTTTCGCTCGCGGCCGAAATCGCGCCGTGCCACGACGCCGGGTTGCCTATTCGAATCGCCGTGGCCAGCGTCGTCGGCTGGGAAACCGGCGAACCGGCAACCAAAGGCGCCGCCCCCTCGGCTTGGAATCCGAGCATGCGCGGAAGGCTCGCCGACCTTCCCAGGCGATGGTACTCCCGGTAGCCACGCCAATAGGCGGTGATGTTCCCGGCATTTCCCACCGGAAGGGCATGCCATTCCGGGGCGTCCCCCAAAGCATCGACCACCTCGAACGCGGCCGTTTTCTGACCTTCGATTCGGACGGGGTTGACCGAGTTGACCAACGCGACCGGTTCGGTCTCCGCAATTTCGCGCACGAGCCGAAGCGCGTCGTCGAAGTTGCCGTCGATCGCCAGCACTTCCGCCCCGTGCACGATGGCCTGCGAGAGTTTTCCGAGCGCGACCTCGCCGCGCGGCAGCACGACGGCGCACCGAATTCCCGCCCGCGCAGCGTACGCGGCGGCGGAAGCGCTGGTGTTGCCGGTGGAGGCGCAAACCACCACTCCACGACCTTCGGCGACCGCTCGGCTGACCGCCATGGTCATGCCTCGGTCCTTGAACGAGCCCGTTGGATTCGCACCCTCCACTTTGAGCCAAAGGTCGGGCGGGGTCGCACCGGGGACATCGGCGACAATCCATCGCGCCAGTGCCGGCGCGGGAATCAACGGCGTGCTCCCCTCGTGCAGCGTGATCACGGGATCTTCCGGCCCGATATCCGGAAGCAAATCCCGATACCGAGCGACCATCCCACCCGGAACCTGGTTCATTCCTCGACGCGGATCCAGTTCTCGATGGAGCGAACGGAGTCGAGGGGCCCGATAACCTCGAGCGCTCCCCGCAGGCTCTCCTCGCGGCACCGGTGGGTGATCCAGACGATCTCCGCCTCGTCTCCCGGCAACGCGCGCTGCACGACCGACTCTATGCTCACATCGAAATCGCCGAACACGTTGGCGATCGCGGCAAGCACCTTGGGCTTGTCCCAGGCGTGCATGCGAACGTAGAACTTTCCGGCCGCGGAGTCGCGATGCAACATGCGCAAGTCGACCGCACCGGTTACTCCGATTCGCCCTGTGGCGCCTTTGAGGATGTTGCGTGCGCAGGAAATCAAATCTCCAACCACCGCGCTGCCCGTCGGCAAGCTGCCCGCCCCCCGCCCGAAGAACATGACATCCCCCACGGCGTCGCCGCGCACGAGCACGGCATTGAAAACGTCGTTCACGGCCGCGAGCGGGTGGCGCAACGGCAGCAGGGCCGGATGCACTCGAACCTGCATTTCGCCGCGATCCTCCCACTGCTGCGCCACGGCGACCAGTTTGATGCGATAGCCCAAATCCTTCGCCACCGCGATATCGCGCGCTTGAATGTGGCGTATCCCCTGGCCGAACACCTGATCGGCTTGGATTCGCGCATTGAATGCGATCGAAGCAAGGATGGCGATCTTGTAC
>JBJTRZ010000555.1:0-3107 GCA_046076415.1 Armatimonadota bacterium | reverse complement strand
CTCCAACGGCTTCTGATCGTCGACTCCATCGCCAGGGCGCCGGGAAGCACCGCTTCCCGCCGCCTTCGGCGCGTTTTGCGAACGCCGCCGCCCAAGGCACGGGAATTGCGGTTTTCATGACGCCGAACCATCCGGTTCGCGACCCCACGTCCGGTGCGCGCCCCGTGCCCATCGGCCCAGCAAAGAATCCCATGTCTGATCGACCCACACCCCGCTCCCGTTCGAAACAATCGCTGCGCCCTTGGCACTGGATCGGCTTCGCCATACTGATCGTCGCGGCCGCCGTCTACGTGCCGTCGCTGGGCGGAGCACCGATTTGGGAAGACCGCAGATTGATCGGCGGCTCCGAACGAACGCTGGCGGATTGCTTTCGGAACCCGTTCCTAGGAACCTATTTCCGTCCCCTGATCACCGCGACATTCCTCGTCGACCGCATGGTCGGGGGAGCGGTGCCGTTCCAGTACCACCAAACCAACCTGATCCTGCATGTGCTCACGACGGGGGTGTTGATGGGCGCCATCGGCGCGTCCTTTCGTTCCCGGGTCGCCGGCCTCGCCGGAGGTTTGGCGTTCGCGCTCCAGCCGGCGCAGGTCAGTTCCGTGGCGTGGATCGGAGGACGCACCGACTCGCTCTGCATCTTGTTCGCGGCGGTGTATGCCTGGGGACTGGCGAAGGCCCGCGACTCGGAATCGGTGCGGTCGAAATCGTCGTGGACCGTGGTTGCCTCGCTCGGTTTCCTCGCCGCATTGCTTTCCAAGGAACAAATGGTCGCGTTGCTGCCGCTGGCGCCCCTCGCGGTCCTGTGCGACGGTCGCGCGACGGAGGGAAATCGACTCCGCGCCACCGTCGTCGCCACGGTGCCGATGCTGATCGCGTGCATCGCATTCCTGGGAATGTGGCGGGTCTTCGGGGGCAAGTCCATGGTGCTCGCCGCGCACGATTGGCACTACCGCCTCACGCTCGCCGGTCAAACCTTGCTGCACTATTTCCTGTTGCTCGCCTTCCCGAATCCGTGGTCGATGCACACCGTCACCACGTCCACCTTCCACGCCACGTCGTCGTTGGGATCCGCACTGCTGGGTATCGCGCTTGCCGGAGGGCTGTGCTTGGTGCTGGTGCATCTGGTGCGCCGCCGTGCGATCGAGGGATGGTGGCTGGCCTGGGCGATGCTCGCGATCGCGCCGATCGCCAATTTCATTCCGGTGAGTTCGCTCATCGTTGCTCCGTACCGCGCTTCCTTGGCGGGCGTGGGCGTGGCCGGGCTGGTTGGTTCGCTCGCGCTGGCCTGCGTTTCCAGGCGCCTTCCGGCGCGGGCCATGCTTGCGGGCTATCTTGCCGCGACCGGGGGATTGACCGTCTGGGGCGCGTCGCTGTGGACCACCGAAGCGGATATCTACCGCGTTCTGCGTCGACATGATCCGGGCAGCCTGTGGGTGCAGGAAGGCGTCGCCGCCACCTACATGGCGGAGGATCGGCCCAAGCGCGCCTCGGCGACTCTGGAAACCTGGCTCGACTGGGCGTTCCTCGGACGTTCCTGGGACGACCCGAAGGCGATTGTCGACACCTTGCGCCGGCGCGATCAGGTCACGAATCGCATCCATGCCAGCAATGGCGACAAGCGCGAGCCACGCACGGCCGTGGCGGATGTGCTCACGCTGCTCGCCTACGGCCGACTCGAGGCGGGCGACGTGGTTGGTGCGGGCCGTGCGCTCGCGTCGGGGGCCGCGGTGGATCCCGACAACCCCAGCGTCGCGCTGGCCCGGGGGCGATACCACATGCGCCGCGAGGAATGGCCGCTGGCCGTTCGCGAATTCGATCGATCGATCGCGGTGAACCCGCGCGTTCCCACCACGTTCATCCTCAAGGGCTTGTCGTTGCGCAGCCTCTCGCGGTGGCGCGACGCCGAATCGGCGTTCGTGTCCGCCACGCGGCTGGAGCCGTGGGTCGGCAAGACCTGGCTGATGGTGGCCGAGATGCGCGAACGTCAAGGCGACGATCCAGGGAGCCGGAAGGCCCTCGAGGAAGGCCGGGACAAGGCGCACACCGATCGCGAGGAAATCATGCGCCGGCTCGGGGGAGGCCCGGACCCGGGTCCCTCCGACGAGCATCACGAAGGCGACGGCCACCGCCACGAGGGATGAGGGTGCGATTCCGGCACGGGTGTTGCGAAGCAATCGCCCATGCAACTCCGGAATCGCCGACGCGCCGGCCTGACGCTCATCGAGGTCATGGGCCTTTGCTTCACTCTCTCGATGATCTCGGCCGTGGCGGTGCCCGCCTACCACCGTTTCCAAATCGCGTCGATGGCCCGCGCCTGCACGGCCAATCTCGATACGTTGGTGTCGGCCGAAACCGCCTACAAGCACCGCTTCGAGCGCTATCAGGGCGGGAGCCAAGGTCCGGACCGAACGTGGGAGGCCGCGTATGTGGCGCCGGTTCCACCGGGAGGCGAGCCCTCCGGCGGTTTGGTCGGAGCGCCCGGCGCGATCACGCAAGCCTTCGCCTGCCCTGCCGGTGGGTTCTACCTGATCGATGCTTCCGATCCTACGCGCTGCACGATCCGTTGCACCGCCGACACCGCCCACCGCGATGCCACCGGAGCCGGCGACGCCCGCGCTTGGACCCGCGTCGTGGCGAACCTCGATTTCGACAACGACCACCCGTTGTGAACCCCAAAATCCGTCGTTTTGCCGGTTTGGCCCCGGCGCCGTTTCGGGAATATCAATGGATGCCGTGGACCGTGGGATACCCCGGCCGGTTTTCCTCCGTTCTAATCCGACCATGACCTCGCCGCATCGCCTTCGCCGCCGCCGATCCGCCCCGGGCTTCGCCCTGGTGGCATCGCTCGTGCTGGTCCTCTCGCTGACGGTCTTGATCGCGGCTATCCAACGCCTCACCGCCCAGGAGTTCGCCGCCACCAAGTCCGCCACCCACTACGAACGTGCGTTGCAGATGGCGGAGGCGGGCGCGAACGCGTACCTGCACCAACTCTCCAACGGTTTCGTCGGGTCGGGAGTGGCGTGGATGCCGCAGCTCAAGGATCGGACGGGCGACACGCCCGCGTGGCCCGTGGAGTTCACGACGTTTCGTCAAAGCCCAGGGGCAGG
>JBJTRZ010000554.1:0-4008 GCA_046076415.1 Armatimonadota bacterium | reverse complement strand
CCGAGCGACCGCCGCTGCTCGCATCCGGGAAGACCGCTCCGGATTTCACCGCCTACGCGCCCGATGGAACCCCGGTGACCCTCGCGTCGCTGCGTGGCAAGACCGTTGTGCTTGATTTCTGGGCCACTTGGTGCGGTCCGTGCATCAAATCGATGCCGCATCTCGAGGAGGTGTGGCGCAAGACCCGCGAAAAGGGCGTGGCCGTGCTCGCCGTCTGTGTTTTCGACGAGAAGTCCGCGTTCGAGGCGTGGGTGCCCAAGAATGCCGACAAGTATTCGTTCCCGGTCGCCTTCGATGCGGCCGGACGGGATTCGGCCAAGTCGATCGCCGGAAAACTCTTCGGCGTTTCGGGCATCCCCTCCACGTTCATCATCGACAAGGACGGCAAGGTGGTCGAGGGCTTGGTGGGCTTCGGCGGCGACAATGACAAGCGCCTCGAAGAGGCCCTGCGCAAGGCTGGCGTGGCGGTTGACTGAAGGGGTTTCCCAAGAATGATTCCATGGATTTCGATCGCGTTGGCCTGCGCTGCGCCGCAGGCCCCGCCCTCGTCCCTTCCCACGTATCTCGCCACGGTCGCCGCATCGTCCGCGCCGCGGGATCGGCGGCAACCGCCACGCAGTTGGTTCCTCTCGGTTACCGCGAAGGTGGCGCCCGGATGGCATGTTTACACCCAGGATCCGGGCGATGAATTCTCGATCCCGACCAAGGTGGCATGGAACCTCCCGAAAGGGTTCGTCGCCGGTCCCACCACCTATCCCGCACCGACCGGGGATGCGAAGCCGCGCATCTGGGAAGGCGAAGTTCGTATCCTGACCTCGATCGAAGCGCGGAGCGCCAAGCCGGGAACGTACCGGATCAAGGGAACGCTCTCGTCGCAGGGGTGCAACGCCGGCACGTGCTTGCCGCCGGCGAAGGTGGAACTCGTGGCGACCGTGGTCGTGGCAGGCCGGTGATCGGGTGAACAGGCGCCTCGCTTCCGTTTTCGTCCTGCTGATCGCTTTCGCCGCGGGAGCCGTTCCAGCGCATGCCCAGCGCAACCCGGTTTCGGCGACCGCGCGTACCGAGCCCGCGGTTGCACGACCGGGCGAGCACGTGCGCCTGCGGGTCGAGGCACGAATCGAGGCGCCTTACCATATCTATTCGGTCGTCCAGCTTCCCGACCCGGCTCCGCTGCCAACCACGCTCGCGCTCGATGGGCCGCTCGAAACCGTGGGGGCCGTGGAGGAATCCGCCCCCGAGATCAAATTCGATCGGGGCTTCGAGAAAGATACGGGTATCCACGGTCCGGCGGGAACGTTCGCCCAAACCGTGAAGGTGCCCGTCGCCCAAAAGCCCGGCACGGTACGGTTCGACGCGCGGTTTCGCTTCCAAGCCTGCGACGACCGTGGTTGCCTTCCTCCGAAAACACTGACCATTCCCGTTTCGTTGCGGATCGAGTCCGGTGCGGTGCGACCGGAATATTCCGAACCGCCCGCGCCGTTGGCGCCTCCGGCGAAGACACCGGACGCGGCGGAACGTGCAAATCCGAACACCGAATCCGGTGGGGCCGGGATGCAGGGATGGGGCGCGTTCCTCGCCACCGCGTTCGCCACCGGACTGCTCACACTGCTCACGCCGTGTGTTTTCCCGATGATTCCGGTCACGCTGGCGTTTTTCACGAAGCAGGCCGCCGGTGAAGGGAAATCCGAGGCCGCGCGCGGAGCGGTGGTCAAACTCGCATTCCTGTATTCCCTGGGCATCGTCGTCGCGTTCACCGGAATAGGCCTGTTGCTCGCGGTATTCGTTGGTGCCAATGCCGCGCGCGATTTTGCGATCAACCCTTGGGTGAATCTGGTTTTCGCGATCCTTTTCGTGCTCTTCGGCGCGGCGCTGCTCGAACTTTTCGAATTGCGGTTGCCGGCGAAGCTGCAACAGGTTGCCGGAGGCCGCCGCGCGGGAACCGTGGGCGTTCTTGGAATGGGGTTGACGTTCGTTGTATCGGCGTTCACCTGCACCGCTCCGATCGTCGGGAGCCTTTTGGTGCTCGCCGCCAACGCGCGGGGTGCGGAGGCTTTCCTTCGGCCCATCGTGGGAATGGCCGTTTTCTCGAGTGCGTTGGCATTGCCCTTCCTGTTGCTCGCATTGTTTCCAAGCCTGCTCGCCCGGTTGCCCAAGTCCGGGGGATGGATGACGACCCTGAAGGGAGCCATGGGGTTCCTGGAGGTTGCAGCGGCCATCAAATTCCTTTCGAACACCGACGTGTTCTGGAATTGGCAAATCCTCACCCAACCCGCGTTCCTCGCGCTATGGGCCATGGTGCTCGCGGCCGCCGCGTTGTGGCTCTGCGGAATCCTGAATCTGGGATTCAACACGCCGACGGGAAAGCCAACGCCGGCGAGGGCGTCGTGGGCGGGAGTGTTTGGGTTGCTGGCGCTCTATTGCCTATGGGGCACCACGGGGCGTCCGATGCATCCGGCGATCGCCCAGTTCCTGCCGGAACCTCCCACGCGGTACGGACCGAACGCCGGGTCGCGCGAATGGGACCTGACATGGCTTGATACGCTCGAGGAGGGCACGGCTCGGGCGAAGGCGCAGGGGAAGCGCATCTTCCTCGATTTGACGGGGCACACCTGCACCAACTGCCGGTACGTCGAGTATCAGGTCATGCCGCGCCGGCAAGTGCGTCAGCTGCTTGATCGACTTGTGCGCGTCCAACTCTACACGGACCCCGGTCCCCACGCGACCGCCGCCGCGGGAGAACGCAATGCCCGGTTCATGGAGGAGACGTTCCATGACCTGACGTTGCCGCGGTATGCGGTGCTTGATTCGGAGGGCAAGGTGATTGGGACCACCGATTTCACCACCGCTCGCGATCCGGATCGCTTCGCCGCATGGCTCAAGCCGCTCGTCGGTGCCGGGGACCCCTGAAGGCCTTCCAAACTCGAAGGTGGATCAGTCCTGGTCCCAGGGAATGCGAACCGGGCGGAAACCGATGCGATCGGCGGCGACGCACCAACACCGAACCCCTTGGAGTCGCTCGCCGAAGACCGCCAAGGGCTCGTCTTCGGGTAGGGGATCGAGATGGATGTGACCGTAAACCACATCGCCCACCCCGTGACGCGCAAGAAGGTCGAGGAACGGATGCGGTGGAAAGTGCAACATCGCCAGTTTCCTGGGCGCCCCGTCGATGGCCTCCAGGGATCGCGATAGACGCTCCCGCTCGCGGCCAATCATCTTGCGGTCGAAGACTACCGTGCCGGGACGCGGTGTTTGCCATCCGCGGGTTCCCGCGATTCCCAGATCGCCAACGCGCACGGGAGGAGTTTCAAGGCCGGAATAGCCGATTTCCTTTCCGGTATCCCACCAGTGGTCGTGGTTGCCCTTGACGCAGATCTTGCGCCCGGGAAGCGACGCAAGGAAGGCGAGATCCGCGCCGGCGTCGCGGCGCTTGTTCGCCCAACTCAAATCACCCGGAAGTAGCAGGATGTCATCCGGGGCGACCGTCTCGGAAGTCTGGGATCGGATGCGCTCGGGATGGCCGCGCCAATGCTCCCCGAAGCGGGTCATGTCCCGGTCGGGACGCTCGTGGGAAAGGTGGGTATCCGCCAGAGCGAACACGCGGGGCACCGCCATGGTGAGGCCGGGATCCTCGCCGATTCGGAAGTCTCCCGTCATTCCTCGATAGTGTCGTAGACACGTACCCGCGACCAGAGCGGTCGGCTTTCGCGACCAAAGGCGACATGGTCGGGATGGACCTGATAGCGTTTCTCCGCTTCGGCGTCCGGGAACGTCAACAGCAAGGCGAGCATGTAGTCGTTGTCGACGACCGTGCGGTCCGTACCGGCAGGTCGCCCGGTGCCGAGGGAGATCACATCGGGAATGCCGGCGAGGTAGGTGCGGATCAACGCCTCGAGTCGAACGGCATCGTCGGCGCCGGGCGTTTCGGTTGGGTAGAAGTATACGTGGTGATGGAAGGGCATTTGGGTTCGCCTTGGGGAAATCGCGGAGAGGGACTGTAAGCCGGGTTCT